>NZ_JBMRGJ010000004.1:0-250175 GCF_049384325.1 Stenotrophomonas sp. CASM114
CGCTGGCCGGCTTGTTGTCCATGCGCACGGTCTTCTCCGCGCCGTCATAGCGGTAGGTCACGTTGTAACCCTTCACCACGTCGTTGGTACCCATGGCAATGCGGTTGCCCGGCTTGCTGGCCATGCGCATGGTGCCGGTGGTGCCGTCCTCATTGCGGTAGGTCACGTTGTAGCCGGTGACGCGGCTCGACTCGGAGGTGGCGGTCTCGGTGTGGCACTGGCGCTCGGTGCGGTTGACCACGCGGCCACCCACATGGCGCTTGTCGATCTGGTTGCCGATGAAGCCGCCGGCCACGGCACCGGCGGCAGTCGCGGCCTTCTTGCCGTTGCCGCCACCGACCTGGTTGCCGAGCAGGCCACCGACCACAGCGCCAACCACGGTACCGCCAACGTTGCCATCACGTTCCGGCAGGCGCTCCTGCACCGTCACGTCCTGGCAGACTTCATGAGGAGTCTGGGTCGTGGACGTTTCGCGCACCGCATCGGTGCCGATCACGGTGGCGTAGGCCTTCTGTTTCTCGGTGATCGGGTCAACCTTCAGCACATCGGCATATTCAAGCCCGCGCGGCGCGGACGGGTCCAGCTTGTCACCACGTGCGCCGTCGTCAGAAGCGTTACCTTCAACGAGGCGCGATTCACCATTGGGGGTTCCGGCGCTGATGGAATCGGGCGACTTGTCACCACTCTTCATGAAGGCGGCGGTGGCGATGCCACCGACCAGCAGCGCGCCCGCTGCGACCAGGACAGTTGTAGTTGTGCTTTTCATGACCTGCTCCTTGCGGACCATCCGCAACGTTCTCGGGGCAGATTGCAGCATGCGCTGCCTGAACGGAATCTCCACATTTCCTGCTCATTCCGATAACCCATTCAGCATCGGGAAATGCTGGGCCCGTGGTAGCGTTTGCACATTCCCCACGAGGCTCCCCGCCATGGCCAACCCGATGCTGCTGCCGGTACTGCAATGGGCCCGCCGGCTGCGCTACCCCACCCTGTTCAAGCTCACCGCCGGCCTGTTCGTGCTGACCTTGTTCATCCCGGACCCGATCCCGTTCGTCGATGAGCTGGTGCTGGGCTTCGGCACACTGCTGCTGGCCAACTGGAAGAGCCGCAACGCCGCAACACCTCCGCCGCTGGAACAGCGTTGAGCATCCTGGTTGACAGCCACTGCCATCTGGATGCCAGCGGGTTCGACCGTGACCGCGCTGCGGTGATCGAGCGTGCGCAGGCCGCGGGGGTGCGCCAGCAGGTGGTACCGGCGGTGACCGCGGCCAGCTGGCCGAAGCTGCGTGAGGTCTGCCAGCAGGCGCCGGGGCTGTACCCGGCCTACGGCCTGCATCCGATGTTCCTGGCCGATCACCAGCCCGGGCACCTGCCACTGCTGCGCGAGTGGATCGAGCGCGAACGCCCCTGCGCGATCGGCGAATGCGGCCTGGACTTCTTTGTCGAAGGGCTGGACGCCGACGCCCAGCAGGCGTATTTCATCGGCCAGCTGGAACTGGCCCGCGAATTCGAGTTGCCGGTGATCGTGCACGCGCGACGCGCGGTGGATGCGGTGATCGCCGCCATCCGCCGCGTCGGCGGCCTGCGCGGCGTGGTGCACAGCTTTTCCGGCAGCCCGGAACAGGCCGCGCAACTGCACAGGCAGGGCTTCCTGCTCGGCCTCGGTGGCCCACTGACCTACGATCGCGCGCAACGGCTGCAGCGGCTGGTGCGCGAGATGCCGCTGGAACAGTTGCTGCTGGAAACCGACGCGCCCGACCAGCCCGACGCCGGCATCCGCGGCCAGCGCAACGAGCCAGCGCGGCTGGCGACCATTGCCCGGCACGTGGCCGCACTGCGCGGGATGGAGCTGGATGCCGTGGCCCGGGCCACGACGGAGAATGCGCGGCGATTGTTCGCGCTGCCGGCAATGTAACGGGCAGGTGCCGGCCGCTGGCCGGCACGATCCATCACACCTCGCTGGCCTCGACCGCTTCCACCTTCACCTTCTTCGGCTCCAGCAGCATCTCCAGCGCCTTGCCAACCGCCGCGAAGGCGAACGCGCCGGTAATGTGGGTTGCCGCGCCCAGGCCGGCGCCACAGTCCAGCTTCAACGCCGCATCGGCGCCCAGGTTCGGACGGATGCCGCAGACGCTGCCATCGGCCTGCGGGTACTTCACATTCTCCAGCGAATACACCGCCGGTACGCCGAAATAGCGCTTGGCGTTCTTCGGGAAGTTGAATTCGCTGCGCAGCTTCTTGCGGATCAGCGCCAGCATGGCGTCGTGCTCGGTGCGAGAGACATCGCGGATGCGCACCAGGGTCGGGTCGGTACGGCCACCGGCGGCACCGACGGTCAGCAACGGCAGCTTGCGGCGGCGGCACCATGCGATCGTCTCGACCTTGACCCGGAAGCTGTCGCAGGCATCGATCACCAGATCGAACCCCCGGTCCAGCAGCTCGGCCATGTTGGACACGGTCAGGAATGCCTGCACCGCGTCGACCTCGATGTCCGGATTGATCGCACGGCAACGCTCGGCCATCGCCTCGGCCTTGTTGCGGCCGTAGTTGCCTTCCATCGCCGGCAGCTGCCGGTTGGTGTTGGACACGCAGATATCGTCGGCATCGATCAGGGTCAGGTGGCCGACGGCCGAACGGGCCAGCGCCTCCACCACCCACGAGCCGACGCCGCCCATGCCGACCACCGCCACGCGGCTGCCCTGCAGGCGCTCGAGTGCACCCACGCCGTACAGCCGTTCGATGCCGGCGAAGCGCTGTTTGACCTGTTCGTTCATCGGGCTATTTTAACGTGCAGGTGCTGGCGCCCGCAGTACGCCGGCGTCGAACCCACCGTTGCACGCCCGGAGTGCCCGCATGAATGCCAGCCTGCCCCGCCGCCTGTCCAGCGCCCATCGCTACCTGTTCGTGCTCTGCCTGGGCCTGCTGATCGGCCTGATCGCCACGGTAATGGTCGGCCGCGCCCTGCAGGCGCGTCGCGATCCGTTCCCGGGCAGCCTGATGCAGGTGATGCAGCGGCAGTCACAGCTGCTGCAGCAGGCCCAGCTGCAGAACCGCTGCAGCCTGGCTGACAGCGTGCCGCGGCTGCAGGTGCTGCGCCTGCTGTCCAATGACCTGGACCAGGCGTTTCCCGGGCTGAAGGACAGTGCGCAGTTCCAGCAGCACGCCAGCCAGCTGCGCGGCAACCTCAACACGGCGCTGGCCTCACCCCCCGGCGACTGCAGGGCCCTCGCCCAGCTGGTGGAAACACTGCAGGCGGACTGCCGCGCCTGCCACCAGGATTTCCGCTGAGCCGCATTCATCCTGCAGCCGGGCAGCACGCACACGGTTGGCGCGTTGTTCACGTTCGAAAGGAGAGGATTCGTCCACCCTGCTGCACGACGCAGTACCACCCAACCCACCCGCCTTCACGGCCAGGAGACGCCCCATGAAGATCCAGCTCATCGCCGCCAGCGCCATCGCTACCCTCGCGCTGGCTGGCTGTGCCACCTCGCCCGGTTACAGCGGCGGTGGTTACAACAACGGCTACAACAACGGCGGCTACGGCAACAATGGCGGCTACAACCAGGGCCGTTGCGCTGACTGTGGCATCGTCACCCGCATCAACACCGTGCCCTCGGGCCGCACCGCGCCCAGCGCGACCGGCGCGATCCTCGGCGGCATCGTCGGCGCCGTGGCCGGCCATGAAATCTCCGACCACACCGGTGGCAGCCGTGGCAACAAGAACATCGCCGCCGCCGCAGGCGCGGTCGGTGGTGCCCTGGCCGGCAACCAGATCCAGAAGAACGTCACCAGCGATACCTATGACATCAGCGTGCGCATGGATGATGGCCGCACCATCGTGGTCAACCAGCGCGATCTCGGCGGCATCCGCGAGAACACCTACGTGCGCGTCGTCAATGGCAAGGTCATCCTGCGCTGACCTGCACCGGGCCAACGGCAAAGAAAAAGGCCCGCTTGCGCGGGCCTTTTTCATGCCGACGGGCGGCGGGTATTACACCGGCTGCACCTTGTCAGCCTGCAGGCCCTTCTGGCCCTGCACGACTTCGAAGCTCACAGTCTGGCCTTCCTTGAGGCTCTTGAAGCCCTGGGTCTCGATGGCGCGGAAGTGCACGAACACGTCCTCGCCATTCTGCCGGCTGATGAAGCCGAAGCCCTTCGCATCATTGAACCACTTTACGGTACCGGTCTCGCGCTCAGCCATCTCACTAACTCCCTTTGACTCTCTCTTGTTGTTGGAAACGCCCGGTGGGCGGCTGACAAGCAAGGGGGAAGCGAGGTGCATCGATGCAGCGGATCGGAAAGATCTTGCTTCATCAGGCCACGATCCACGGTGACCTTGCCAAGCTCAGCGACTGCAACTTAACCCGCCCCAAACGAAAAAGCAACTGGCAAAATCTTTCACTGTCAACCCCAAAACGGCCACCATACGGGACAGCATGGGACTCTCATTCATCTTATATCTGCTAGCGGTCATTTTTGTCCTGATCGGCATCGCCGGCATCATCCTGCCGGCCCTCCCGGGCATCCCGCTGGTGTTCATCGGGCTGCTGCTGGCGGCCTGGGCCGACGGCTTCGCCCACGTCGGCTGGCCCACCCTGGTCGCGCTGGGCGTGCTGACCCTGCTTTCACTGCTGGTGGACGTGCTCGCCACCGTAGTTGGCGCGCAGCGCGTCGGCGCCAGCCGCAAGGCCCTGTGGGGCACCTTCGTCGGCAGCATCGTCGGCCTGTTCTTCATGCCCATCGGCCTGTTTGCCGGACCGCTGGTCGGCGCCCTGCTCGGCGAGTACTGGCACACCCGCGAACTCGGCCGCTCGACCAAGGTGGGCCTGGCGACCTGGCTCGGCATCCTGCTCGGCCTGGCACTGAAACTGGCGGTGGTGATCGCGATGCTGGGCCTGTTCGCGTTCGCCTGGTTCTTCTGAGCCACCTAGCCTTCACGCCACGCGCACGCCGTGGCCGTGCATAAACGGTGGGGCTGGCCGCGATCCGGTGCAGCCGCCACACTGTGCGATTCCCGTATCCATCGAAGGGCCTGCTGCAATGACCCTCCCCACGCTGCTTCCCCGTCTGGCGCCGCTGGCGCTTGCCCTGGCCAGTGCACCGTTGGCTGCGCAGGAGTTCGCGCCCAGCGCCGACACCTCGCCGGCCGCCTGCGCGGCGATCACCACCGACGCGGCCCGCCTGGCCTGCTATGACCGCCTCTTCGGGCATACCCCGGAGGCCACCGCCGCCGCCGATGCCGCCGCCGAATCGGCTGCGCAGGCGCGCCGCGAGGAACGACAGACCGCGCGCGTGAGCCAGGGCGAGGAAAAGCTGCGCGAGCGGGTCAGCGACCTGTTCCGTCCGGCGGCACCGGACAGCGCGCTGGCCAATGCTGGCCGCGGTTCGCTGCTGGACAGCCGCTGGGAGCTGGCCGAGGACTCCAAGCTGGGGCCCTTCCAGCTGCGTGCCTACAAGCCGGTGTACCTGCTGCCGGCGTTCTGGACCAGCGACCGCAACACCACGCCGCATTCGCCGAACCCGGCCAACAGCGTGACGACCCCGCAGGTACTCGACAGTACCGAGCTGAAGTTCCAGATCAGCTTCAAGACCAAGATCGCAGAGAACCTGTTCGGCGACAACGGCGACATCTGGGCTGGCTACACCCAGAGTTCGCGCTGGCAGGCCTACAACAGCGAGGATTCGCGCCCGTTCCGCGAAACCAACTACGAACCCGAAGTGATGATGGTGTTCCGCAACGGCTACTCGATCGGTGGCTGGCGCGGGCGCATGACCGGTATCAGCCTCAACCACCAGTCCAACGGACGAGCCGATCCGCTCTCGCGCAGCTGGAACCGGGTCATGCTCAACATCGGCCTGGATCGCGAGAACTGGGCGCTGGTGCTGCGCCCGTGGTACCGCATCCCGGAAAGCCGCAGCGAAGACAATAATCCGGACATCGAGGATTACATGGGCCGGGGTGACGCGACCCTGATCTGGAACCGCAACGGGCATGAAGTCGCGCTGATGGCGCGTCATTCGCTGCGCACCGGCAGCCGCTCCCACGGTGCACTGCAGCTGGATTACGGCTTTCCGATCAGCAATCTGCTGCGTGGCCATGTGCAGGTCTTCGACGGCTATGGCGAGAGCATGATCGACTACAACCACAAGGCCACCTATGTGGGCGTGGGCGTGTCGCTGCTGGAGTGGTTCTGATGGACGTGACGATCTGGCACAACCCGGCCTGCAGCAACTCGCGCGGCGCACTGAAGCTGATCCGCGATGCGGGCTTCGACCCGGTGGTGATCGAGTACCTGGGCACCCCACCCGACGCGGCCACGCTGCGCCAGGTGCTGGCCGAGTCGGCCCTGAGCGCGCGCGACCTGGTGCGCAGCAAGGAGACTCAGTTCGCCGAACTCGGGCTGGAAGATGCCGACGATGCCACCCTGCTGGCTGCGATGGCCGAACACCCGCGCCTGATCAACCGCCCCGTGGTGCGCACGCCCAAGGGCACACGGCTGTGCCGCCCGCCGGAAACGGTGCTGGAGATCCTGTAACGGAAAAGGGGACGGAGGGGATTAAGTCGTTTGTGCACAAACGACTTAATCCCCTCCGTCCCCTTTTCTGGTTACCGCCAGTCGGTGATGCCTTCGCGGCGGTAGGCCTCGGCGAACGCCGGGCGCGCCTTCATCGAGGTGGCATGTGCCTTGAGCGACGGCCAGGTGTCACTGGGCCTGGGCATGTTGCGCGACCAGCGCATCAGCATCACCAGCATGTAGTCGACCACGCAGGGCGTGGCGCCCAGCAGGTAGGGCCCATGCGCCAGCAGGTGCGTGGCCACATGCTGCCAGGCCGCTTCCAGGCGCTGTCGCGCCATCTCGCGACTGGCCTCCACGTTTGCCTCGCCCGCCACCTCGTGCGGATAGAACCAAGCGCGATAGGCCGGCTGCAACGTATTGGCACACCAGAACATCCAGCGGTAGGCATCGGCGCGCTGCGGCGTGCCCAGTGCCGGCAACAAACCGGCGTCCGGATGGCGGTCGGCCAGGTACAGGGCGATCGCCGCCGCTTCAGTCAGTACCAGGCCATCGATCAGCAGCGTCGGCACCACGCCGGCCGGATTCAGTGCCAGGTACTCCGCCGACTTGTGCTCGCGCGCGTCGAAATCCAGCAGCACCAACTCGTGCTCGATGCCGAGCTCGATCAGCAGCCAGTGCACCACCAGCGCGGCGGTGCTTGTCGAACCATACAGCGTGGTGCTCATGCGGCGGATCCTGTGCAGGTGGGCCGGCCGATTATGCGCCCGTGCGGGAGCCGTCGCTCAGCCGCAGCTGCTCATGCAGGTATCGCGGCGCTCGCCACAGGACATCATCGGCGCGCGCAGCGTGCAGTCATGCGTCTTCAGTTCGCAGGCACGGCGCAGGTCCGGGTTGTCCACGTCCTTGCAGCGCTTGTCCGGCGCCGGCACCATCCGCTGCTCGCAATTGCTCTGGCGGCTGCCGAGAGAGTCATTCTGCGCCATGCAGCTGCGGTAGCTGGCCTGGCACTGCATGCGGCATTGCGCCGATGCAGGGAAATCCGCGCCTTCGTACGACGCCGGGGTGCTGCAGCCGGCCAGGGCCAGCAGCACGCCGGCCACGATGAAGCGATGCAGGGCCATGGACACGTCCTGTGCGAGGGTGTGCCAACCGTAGCAGAGCCAGGGCTACAGGCGCGTTAATCCTGCCTCCAGATACAGCAACGGCGCCACACGGGCGCCGTTGTCTGGACCGAAGCGTGCGGGAATTACTCCACCACCACCGGAATCTTGCCGATGCGGGCCTGCCACTCGCGCGGGCCGGTCTTGTGCACCGATTCGCCGGCGGAGTCGACGGCCACGGTCACTGGCATGTCCTGCACGGTGAACTCGTAGATCGCCTCCATGCCCAGGTCAGCGAAACCGACCACCTTGGCCGCCTTGATCGCCTTGGACACCAGGTAGGCCGAGCCACCGACGGCCATCAGGTAGGCCGACTTGTGCTTCTTGATCGCCTCGATCGCGGCCGGGCCGCGCTCGGCCTTGCCGACCATGCCCAGCAGGCCGGTCTGTGCCAGCACCTGCTCGGTGAACTTGTCCATGCGGGTCGCCGTGGTCGGGCCGGCCGGGCCCACCACTTCGTCACGCACCGGATCGACCGGGCCGACGTAGTAGATGAAGCGGCCCTTCAGATCGACCGGCAGCTGCTCGCCCTTGTTGAGCATGTCGACCATGCGCTTGTGCGCGGCGTCGCGGCCGGTGAGCAGCTTGCCGTTGAGCAGCAGGGTCTGGCCCGGCTTCCAGCTGGCCACGTCTTCCGGGGTGATCGTATCCAGGTCCACCCGGGTGCCCTTGGATGCGTCGTAGGTCAGCTTCGGCCAGTCTTCCAGCGACGGCGGGTCCAGCATCACCGGGCCGCTGCCATCCAGGGTGAAGTGCGCATGGCGGGTGGCCGCGCAGTTCGGGATCATCGCCACCGGCAGGTTGGCCGCGTGGGTCGGGTAGTCGTTGATCTTGATGTCAAGCACGGTGGTCAGGCCACCCAGGCCCTGCGCACCGATGCCCAGCGCGTTGACCTTCTCGTACAGCTCCAGGCGCAGCTCCTCGATGCGGTTGGACGCACCACGGGCCTGCAGCTCGGTGATGTCGATCGGCTCCATCAGCGCTTCCTTGGCCAGCAGCATCGCCTTCTCGGCGGTGCCACCGATGCCGATGCCCAGCATGCCCGGCGGGCACCAGCCGGCGCCCATGGTCGGCACGGTCTTCAGCACCCAGTCGACAATCGAGTCGGACGGATTGAGCATGGCGAACTTGGTCTTCGCTTCCGAACCACCGCCCTTGGCGGCGACGATCACGTCGACCTTGTTGCCCGGCACCACCTTGACGTTGACCACGCCCGGGGTGTTGTCCCTGGTGTTGATGCGCTTGCCTGCCGGATCGGCCAGCACCGAGGCGCGCAGCTTGTTGTCCGGGTGCATGTAGGCGCGGCGCACGCCTTCATTGGCCATGTCTTCCACGCCCATGGTGGCGTCATCCCAACGCACGTCCATGCCGATTTCCAGGAAAACGGTGACGATGCCGGTGTCCTGGCAGATCGGGCGGTGGCCCTCGGCGCACATGCGCGAATTGATCAGGATCTGCGCCATCGCTTCCTTCGCGGCCGGCGACTCCTCGCGCTCGTAGGCGGCGGCAAGGTTCTTGATGTAGTCGACCGGGTGGTAGTACGAGATGTACTGCAGCGCGTCGGCGATGGACTGGATGAGGTCTTCCTGCTTGATCGATGTCACGTCTTGCTCGCTTGCTCGAGGCTGGCGGGGGTAATCCACCCATTTTACCCCCTCCCCCGGCCGCAGGTAGAGTCAGGGGTCAGATCCCTTTCCCTGGGAAAGGGATCTGACCCCGCCTCCTCTGTCACGCCACGCGCCACTGCGGCGTCCTTGCCCACATGAACGCCGAAACCGCTTTCCAGACCCACCGCCCGCGCCTGATGGCGCTGGCCTACCGCCTGCTCGGCAGCCGCACCGACGCCGAAGACGTGGTCCAGGACGCCTGGCTGCGCTGGTCCGGCGCCGATCCTGCGGCCGTCCGCGATGCCGAGGCCTGGCTGGTCACCACCACCACCCGGCTCGGCCTGGACCGGCTGCGTGCGGCCAAGCGCGAGCGCGTCCACTACGTCGGCCCATGGCTGGCCGAACCGCTGGCGGTCACCCTGGAGCCGGACCCGGCGCCCGGTCCGGCCCAGCTGCATGCGCTGGCCGACGACGTCTCGGTCGCTTTCCTGACCCTGCTCGAACAGCTCGGCCCCGAGGAACGCGCCGCCTTCCTGCTGAAGGAGGCGTTCGACCACGACTACCGTGAGATCGCCGAGCTGATCGGCCACAGCGAGGCCAACTGCCGGCAGCTGGTGCACCGTGCCCGGCAACGCCTGCAGGCCGGACGACCGCGCTTCAATGCCGATGCCAGCCAGCACCGGCAGCTGCTGGCGCGCTTCATGGAGGCCTCGCAGCGCGGCGACAGCGAAGCGATCCAGGCCCTGCTGCACGCCAACGCGGTACTGGTTTCCGACGGCGGTGGCGTGGTCACTGCGGCCGTGCGGCCGCTGCTGGGCGCCGAACGCATCGGCCGCCTGTTCTGGGCCATCGCCCGCCGCGGCGCGGTGCATCCCGCCCAGCTGGGCTACGTCAACGGCGAGCCGGCGATCCTGCGTTTCCAGGGTGAGCGCCTGCATTCGGTCACCACCATCGAAGTGGTCGATGGCCGCATCGCCAACGTGTACAGCGTGTTGAATCCGGAAAAGCTGCCGGGTGCTGTCACGCGCGATGACGGTACGGCGTCCTGGTAGTGAAAGGCGGCCACCGTGGCCGCCGTGGAGCCGAAAATGTCCGACCACGCCTCTCCCCGCGTCCCCTACACCCGCCTGGCCGCCGAGGCCTTCAAGGGCCTGCTGGCCACCAGCCAGGCGGTGCATGACAGCTCGATCGATCCGACCCTGATGGAACTGGTGTTCCTGCGCGTGTCGCAGCTCAACGGCTGCGGCTACTGCATGGACATGCACGGCACCGCGCTGCGCAAGGGCGGCATCGAGCCGCGCAAGCTGGACACCCTGCCCGCCTGGCACGAAAGCCGCTTCTTCGATGCCCGCGAGCGCGCGGCACTGGGCTGGGCCGAGGCGCTGACCCGGCTGACCGACGGCGCGCCGTCGCAGGCCGCGTTCGATGCACTGGCACCGCACTTCGATGAGAAGGGCATCAGTGACCTGAGCATGGGCATCGCGGTGATCAATGCCTGGAACCGCCTCGGTGCGGGGTTGCTGCCGCCGCTGCCGGCCTGACCCACCCCGCCTTTGACAGTTCACCGGTGATGCCGGTAGGTGTCGACCTTGGTCGACACGGTAGATCCACGCTACGCATGGATACGGGAGGGTCGGATCCCTTCGCTTCGCGAAGGGCTCTGACCCGCTGTGGGTCGCTGGGGTCAGAGCCCTTTGCCGCGCAAAGGGATCTGACCCCGGTGCCGGCAACACGGCTGCACTGACTCCCCCTGCACGTATCACGCGCGCACAATACGCGCATGCCTGCCACCCCCCCCGTTGGCGCTGCCGCCGCGAAGAAACCCAGCCTGCGCCAGCGCTTCAAGGCGATGCGCAACCTGCCGCCGTTCCTGCGCATGGTCTGGCAGACCAGCCCCGCGCTGACCCTGGCCAGCCTGGGGCTGCGCCTGATCCGTGCGCTGCTGCCGGTGGCGATGCTGTACGTCGGCAAGCTGATCATCGACAGCGCCCTGCACCTGAGCCAGCACGACGCCGGTTTCCCGCCGCTGGGCGAGGCGCTGTCCAGCGGCATGCTCAATCCGCTGCTGGGCCTGCTGGCGCTGGAATTCGGCCTGGCCATCGCCTCGGACCTGCTCGGCCGGCTGGTCAGCTACGCCGATGCCCTGCTCTCCGAGCTGTTCGCCAACGTCACCAGCATCCGGCTGATGGAACACGCGGCGACGCTGGATCTGGAGGACTTCGAGGACCCGGACCTGCAGGACAAGCTGGACCGTGCGCGGCGCCAGACCATGGGCCGGATGAACCTGATGAGCCAGCTGTTCGGCCAGGTGCAGGACGCGATCACCGTGGCCAGCCTCGCCGTCGGCCTGCTGGTCTACGCGCCGTGGCTGATCCTGCTGCTGGCGCTGGCACTGGTGCCGGCCTTCATCGGCGAATCGCACTTCAACGCGGCCGGCTACAGCCTCAACTTCCAGTGGACGCCCGAGCGCCGCCAGCTCGACTACCTGCGCCAGCTCGGTGCCAGCGTGGAAACGGCCAAGGAAGTGAAGATCTACAACCTGCACCGCTTCCTGGTCGAGCGCTATCGGCGCCTGTCGGTGGCGCTGTTCCAGGCCAACCGTGCCCTGGCACGGCGCCGCGCGTTCTGGGGCACGCTGCTGGCTGCGCTGGGCACGCTGGGGTATTACACCGCCTACGCCTACATTGCCTGGCGCACGGTGCGCGGCGACTTCTCGATCGGCGACCTGACCTTCCTCGCCGGCAGCTTCCTGCGCCTGCGCCAGCTGCTGGAAGGCCTGCTGATCGGCTTCTCGCAGGTGGCCAGCCAGGCGCTGTACCTGGATGACCTGTTCTCGTTCTTCCAGATCGAACCGGAAATCCACTCGCGCGAAGGCGCCGTACGCGTGCCGCAGCCGATCCGCCAGGGCTTCGTGTTCGAGAACGTCGGTTTCCGCTATCCCGATGCCGAACAGTGGGCGGTGCGCCACCTCGATTTCCAGCTGCAGGCCGGCGAAGTGCTGGCCCTGGTCGGCGAGAACGGCGCCGGCAAGACCACCCTGGTGAAACTGCTGGCACGCCTGTACGAACCGGACGAGGGCCGCATCCTGCTCGATGGCCGCGACCTGCGCGACTACGACCTGGACGACCTGCGCGCCAACCTCGGGGTGATCTTCCAGGACTTCGTGCGCTACAACCTCAGCGCCGGCGAGAACATCGGCGTCGGCCAGGTCGAGGCGATGGACGACCAGGCACGCATCGCCGATGCCGCGCGCCGCGGCATGGCCGAGGAAGTGATCGAGGAGCTGCCCGGTGGCTACGACCAGCTGATCGGCCGCCGTTTCAAGCAGGGCGTGGACCTGTCCGGTGGCCAGTGGCAGAAGATCGCCATTGCCCGCGCGTGGATGCGCAATGCGCAGGTGATGATCCTGGATGAGCCAACGGCAGCGCTGGATGCGCGCAGTGAGTTCGAAGTGTTCCAGCGGTTCAGGGAACTGGCGGATAATCGCACCGCCGTATTGATTTCCCACCGTTTTTCCTCGGTCCGCATGGCCGATCGCATCCTGGTGCTGGCCGATGGCCGGATCGAGGCCAGTGGCACCCACGCCCAGCTGATGGCACAGGGCGGCCGCTATGCCGAGCTGTTCGAGCTGCAGGCGGCGGGTTACCGCTGAGAACGCCTCTCGTTCCGCCCAATGAGAACCCGTCTCATTTGAGATAGAATTCCCCCGACGACTTTTGACAGATACGCCCATGTCCTCCGCTTTTGGCGCCGAAACGGTGCTTGAGGTCCGTCACTGGACCGACGCCTACTTCAGTTTCACCACCACCCGCGACAGCGGCTTCCGCTTCGAGAACGGCCAGTTCGTGATGATCGGCCTGGAAACCGAGGCACGGCCGCTGCTGCGTGCGTACTCCATCGCCAGCGCCAACTGGGAAGAGCATCTGGAGTTCTTCAGCATCAAGGTGCAGGACGGCCCGCTGACCTCGCGCCTGCAGCACATCAAGCCGGGCGACAAGGTGCTGGTCGGCAAGAAGCCCACCGGCACCCTGCTGATCAGCGACCTGCACCCGGGCAAGAACCTGTACCTGCTGGGCACGGGTACCGGCATGGCGCCGTGGCTGTCGGTCATCAAGGACCCGGAGACCTACGAGCGCTTCGAGAAGGTGATCCTCTGCCACGGCGTGCGCTACGAAAAGGATCTGGCCTACCGCGATTACTTCGAGAGGGAGCTGCGTGAGCACGAGTTCCTGGGCGAGATAATCGGCGACAAGCTGCTGTACTACCCGGCCGTCACCCGCGAGCCGTTCGCCAACCAGGGCCGCCTGACCTCGCTGATGGAAAGCGGCCAGATGCAGCGCACCCTCGGCCTGCCGGAGCTGAGCCCGGAAAACGACCGCGCGATGATCTGCGGCAGCCCGCAGATGCTGGCCGACCTGCGTGCTGTACTCGATGCCCGCGGTTTCCAGGTTTCGCCGCGCATCGGCCAGCCGGGCCACTACGTGTTCGAGCGCGCGTTCGTCGAGAAATGATGCTGCAACGGTAGTGCCGGCCGCTGGCCGGCTCTTCCTGGCCCACGGGATTGCCGGCCAGCGGCCGGCACGACCTCACAGCAGCGCTTCGATCTCGCCGCGCAGCTGCTCCGGCCGGGTGGTGGGCGCATGCCGCGACACCACCCGCCCCTGGCGATCGACCAGGAACTTGCTGAAATTCCACTTGATGCGGGCACTGCCGAGCACGCCGCGCTTCTCCCGCGCGAGCCACCTCCAGAGCGGGTCGGCCCCCTCGCCGTTGACCTCGATCTTTTCCGACAGCGGGAAGCTGACCGGATAGTCCAGCGAACAGAACTGGCGGATCTGCGCGGCATCACCGGGCTCCTGCGCGCCAAACTGGTTGCACGGGAAGCCGATCACCACCAGGCCGCGCTCGCGGTAGTCCTGCCACAGCTGCTCCAGCCCGGTGTACTGAGGCGTGAAGCCACAGCGGCTGGCGACGTTCACCAGCAGCAACGGGTGGCCCTGGTACCGGGCCAGCGCCTGCGGCTGGCCGTCGAGGTCACGGAAGCTGAAATCGTAGGCGGTGGTCATGGCAGCGGGCCGTGGGCGGTGAACGCATGGTACCCGCGCCCGGCCCCGGCAACATGCCTTTTGACACAAGTGCAGTCGCCGCCGGCCGGGTTACCCTCGGGCCCTTGTTTGCCTTACCGGAGCTTCTACCTTGACCACTCGACTTGCCCTTGCCGTGGCCATGTCCCTCGGCCTTGCCCTGCCCGCCTTCTCGGCCGGCGCCGCCACCCCGGCTGCCAGCACCAATGCCCAGCAGGCCAACCCGTTCTTCGCCGAAAGCCCGCTGCCGCTGCACTTCCCGCAGTTCGACAAGATCAAGGACAGCGACTTCGCCCCGGCCTTCGACGCCGGCATGGCGCAGCAGCTGAAGGAAGTGGAGGCGATCGCCAACAACAAGGCCAAGCCGACCTTCGACAACACCATCATCGCGCTGGAAAAGAGCGGTGACATCCTCGACCGTGCGACCACCGTGTTCTTCAGCCTGGTCGGCGCCGATACCAACGACACCCGCAAGAAGCTGCAGGCCGACTACTCGGCGAAGTTTGCCGCGCACAGCGATGCGATCGCGCTGAACGGCAAGCTGTTCGCCCGCATCCAGGCGCTGTACGACACCCGCAGCCAGCTGGGCCTGGACGCCGAAGGCGTGCGCCTGGTCGAGAAGTACTACGACAATTACGTGCGCGCCGGCGCCAAGCTGTCCGAGGCCGACAAGGCCACGCTGAAGGACATGAATGCCGAACTGGCCAATCTGGGCACCAAGTTCAGCCAGAACGTGCAGTCGGAAGTGAACGCTTCGGCGATCACCGTCGACGACGTCAAGGAGCTGGCTGGCCTGTCCAAGGAGCAGATCGCCGCCGCCGCCGAAGCCGCCAAGGCGCGTGGCCTGGAAGGCAAGTACGTGATCACCCTGCTCAACACCACCGGCCAGCCGCCGCTGACCAACCTGGCCAACCGCGCCCTGCGCCAGAAGATCTACGAAGCCTCGACCACCCGCGGCAGCCGCGGCGGTGAGTTCGACAACACCGCGCTGGTCTCGCGCATCATGCAGTTGCGTGCCGACAAGGCCAAGCTGATGGGCTTCCCGAACTTCGCTGCCTACAACCTGACCAACCAGACCGCCAAGACCCCCGAAGCGGTCAACGCGATGCTCGGCAAGCTGGCTCCGGCCGCGGTGGCCAATGCCAAGCGCGAAGCCGCCGACCTGCAGGCGATGATCGACAAGGAGCAGAAGGCCGCGCGCAAGCCGACCTTCCAGCTGGAACCGTGGGACTGGGCCTTCTACAGCGAGAAGGTGCGCCAGGCCAAGTACAACTTCGACGAGTCGCAGCTGAAGCCGTACTTCGAACTGAAGAACGTGCTGGAGAACGGCGTCTTCTACGCCGCCGGCCAGGAATTCGGCCTGACCTTCAAGCAGCGCACCGACCTGCCGGTCTACCACGATGACGTCACCGTCTACGACGTGTTCGACGCCGATGGCAGCCAGCTGGCGATCTTCATCTTCGATCCGTATGCACGCGCCTCCAAGCGTGGCGGTGCGTGGATGAACTCCTACGTCTCGCAGTCCAAGCTGACCGGCTTCAAGCCGGTGGTCGCCAATCACCTGAACATCCCGAAGCCGCCGGCCGGCCAGCCGACCCTGCTGACCTGGGATGAGGTGAACACCACCTTCCACGAGTTCGGCCACGCCCTGCACGGCATGTTCTCCAACGTGAAGTACCCCTACTTCTCGGGCACCTCGGTGCCGCGCGACTTCGTCGAGTTCCCCTCGCAGGTCAACGAGATGTGGGCCGACAACCCGGTCATCCTGAAGAACTACGCCAAGCACTACCAGAATGGTTCGGCGATGCCGCAGGCCCTGCTGGACAAGGTGATTGCCGCATCGAAGTTCAACCAGGGCTTTGCCACCACCGAATACCTGGGGGCGGCGATGCTGGACCAGAACTGGCACCAGATCGGCCCGGACCAGGTGCCGGCGGCCAAGGACGTGATGGCCTTCGAGCGCGCCGCGCTGGAGAAGGACGGCATCTATTACGCGCCGGTTCCGCCGCGCTACAAGACCCCGTATTTCAGCCACATCATGGGCGGCTACTCGGCCGGCTACTACGCCTACATCTGGTCGGAAGTGCTCGACGCCAACACCCAGAAGTGGTTCAAGGACAACGGCGGCCTGAGCCGCAAGAACGGCGACCACTTCCGCGCCACCCTGCTGTCCAAGGGCGGCAGCGTCGACGCGATGCAGCTGTTCCGCGATTTCGCCGGCCACGAGCCGCAGATCGAACCACTGCTGGAAAAGCGCGGCCTGACCGGCGCCGGCAACTGATCGCCAGCGCAGTCGCCTGAAACGAAAACCGCCCGGGAGACCGGGCGGTTTTTTGTTGTGGTCGGGGTCAGAGCCCTTCTCTGCGAAAAGGGATCTGACCCCGGGGTCGGATCCCTTTCCGACGGAAAGGGCTCCGACCCCAGCCACGCCATCAACGCGGCGCCACGTACCCACCCGGCACGCCTTCCGGCGACAGCACCAGCTGCCACAGCTGCGCGTGCCGGCAGCGGAAGGTGGCCATCGACCCGGCCAGGTAGAAGCGCCACATGCGCCGGAAGTGCTCGTCGTAGTGCGCATCCAGCCGCGGCCACGCTGCTTCCACGTTGCGCCGCCATGCCTGCAGGGTCAGGTCGTAGTCGGTGCCGAAGTTGTGCCAGTCCTCCAGCACGAAACGGCCTTCGAACGCCTTGGTGATCTGCACCGCCGACGGCAGCATCGAGTTGGGGAAGATGTAGCGTGCAATCCATGGATCGGTGCGATGCCGTGAGACGTTGGTGCCGATGGTATGCAACAGCAGCAACCCGCGCGGCGACAGGCAGCGCTTGGCCACTTCGAAGAAACTGGCGTAGTTCTTGTCACCGACGTGCTCGAACATGCCGATCGAGAAGATCGCATCGAACGGCTCGTCCAGTTCACGGTAATCCTGCAGGCGGATCTCGATCGGCAGGCCAGCGCACAACTGCCGCGCGAACTCGGCCTGCTCCTGCGATATGGTCACGCCGACGCCGCTGACACCGTAGCGCTCGGCGGCGAACTTCAGGGCTTCGCCCCAACCGCAGCCAATGTCCAGCACGCGCTGGCCCGGGCGCAGGCCCAGCTTGCGGCAGACCAGGTCGAGCTTGGCCTCCTGTGCGGCGTCGAGGTCGTCGGCGTTGCGCCAATAGCCACAGCTGTAGACCAGGCGCTGGCCGAGCATGGCCTGGTAGAGATCATTGCCGAGGTCGTAATGGCGGCGACCGACTTCGTAACTGCCCTGCCCCGCCTGCAGGTTGAACAGGCGCGCCTTCAGCGCGTCTGCCACTTCGCGCCAGCCGTGCACCCGTTCATCCAGGTGCGCCTGCATCAGGTGGACGAGGAATTCATCCAGGACATTGGCATCCCACCACCCCTCCATGTAGCTCTCGCCCAGGCCGAGCGAGCCGTGGCCCATGACCCGCGCGAAAAAACGCGGGTCATGCACCTGGATGTCCTGTGGCTGGGTGCCGCCGATGCGGACCCCGGCTTCGTGGAGCAGGCCGGCGACCCGCTCCTGCAACCCTGTATCCACGCCACCTCCTCGACTGCGGTCAACCGCGTGCGAACAGCTCCACGTAGTCCTTGGCCACGTGAGGCAACAGCACCGCCGTCGGTACATCGGCGGTCTGGGTGCCGTCCGAGTATGGACCCACCTGGTACGGCGGGAAAACAAAGCGCAGCGCGGTGATCTGCCCCTTGTCGTCGGTCAGTGGCTGGAACTGGCTGAAATTGTCGGCCTGCGGGCCGGTTCCGTCGGCGATCATGCGCGATGCGTTGCGCAGCGATTCCTGCAGCTGGGCCGGGTCCATGTCCTCGCCACTGAGGCGGGTGGCCACGCGTTCGCGCAGCTGGTCGGCGACGAAATCACTGATCGCCTTCCAGCCCTTGGCATCGGCCACCAGCTTGTCGGCACTGAGCATCTGCTGCTGCTGCGGCAGCCACACGAAGCGCGCCACCAGCGGCTCGCCGTGGGCGCCACCCGTGTAGCGGCTGCCGTCGGCACTGACCACCACCAGCTGCGGGGTTTCAAGCAGCTTCTCGAAGCTCAGCGACAGCTCGTAGGGCATGGTCGGCTTGTCGTTGCCCAGCCCGTCCAGCGCCTGCTGCAGGTCGCTGCGCGCACTCGTCGCATAGCTCTGCAGCGCGCGGGCCAGGCCCGGATAACGGTCGATACCGGCCGGGTAGCTGATGCCTACCACTTCGCGCTCGTTGTTCTCGATCACGTCGCGCAGGTCCAGCGGCGCTTCCGTGGCCGGCGTTTCGCCTGCGGCAGTGGCTTCGGCGGCGGGCGCCGCGTCGGTCGCCGGTGCCGGCTCGCTTTCACGCTGGCAACCGGCCAGCAACAGCACGCCCACCACGCCGGCCAGCACGCTGCCGCGCAGTGGCCGGTTGTTTCCAATCTTCATCGGGATCCCCTGTTCATGTTTGTACATCATCGCCTGCCATGGCTGAAGCGTGACCCGCTGGCGTTCAGCCAACGAGCAGGTCGTGGTACTCCTCGTGGCGCTGCAGGAAGGCTTCGGCGTAGGAACATGCCGGCACCACCTTGTATTTCTGCTCGCGGGCGAAACGCAGTGCCACGCGGGTCAGCTCACCGGCGATGCCACGGCCGGCGATCGGCTCGGGCACCTCGGTATGGGTGATGACCATGCGCCTGCGCTTGATCTGGTAATCGAGCACCGCCAGCTGTCCGCGCACACGTGCGGTGAAGCGGTGGTTGGCCAGGTCGTGCTCGACCTCATAGGCCAGACCGGGGGGCGTGACCGAAGCCATGGAACTGTCTCCTGCGGCGACTGCGTGGATGGTGCGCAGCCGGGCGCCATGATCGCGTGAAGCCTGAACAGGGGCAAGTCCAGTCCATTCACGTCAGTTTTCGCCCTCAAGCTGGAGGTGGGCCGGCCGCTATCGCCTATGGAGGGGTATGGCCAGGCTGGCACGACCCTTGCGACCGTTGACCATGCGCACCACCGTGGAGGCTCCCATGCACGCCAGCAATTCCCATTCCGATACCGACCGCGCCCTGCTGGAGGGCCTGCTGCAACTGGCGGTGGAAGGGCAGACCGAGGATCAGGATTTCCAGCGCATCGGCGAGGAAGTGTTCGCCCGCCTGCTGGATACCTACGGTCAGCAGACCGCAGCCTGACCCGGCCGGGGCGGATCGGACCCGATCCGCCCCGCTACCCGCATCAACCGCCGCCGAGGCGGAAGGTCGGGTTGGAGAGTTCGCGCAGGAAGTGGGTGAAGATGCTCGGCTGCATGGCCAGCATGAAGATCACGCCAAACGCCGCACCTGCCAGGTGCGCGCTGTGGTTGATGCGGTCGCCACCGCGCCTGTCCATCCAGATGCTGTAGCCGACGTAGAACGCGGCATAGATGATCGCCGGTGCCGGGATGAAGAACACCAGGATGATCGACCACGGCTTGATCAGGATGAAGGCGAACAGCACTGCCGATACCGCCCCGGACGCCCCGAGGCTGAGGTAGTTCGGGTTCTTCTGGTTCTTCAGGTAGCTGGGCAGGATCGAGACCAGCAGCGCGCCGATGTAGAACGCCGGGTAGGTCAGGTAGCTGCCGGTCAGCTGCACCATCACGCTCTCGATGAATCCCCCGAAGAAGAACAGGGTGATCATGTTGAAGATCAGGTGCGACCAGTCGGCGTGGATGAAGCCATAGGTCACCAGCCGGTCGTACTGGCGGTGACGGTCGATGGCCGGCGGCCACAGGATCAGGCGGTCGGCCAGCTTGCGGTTGTTGAACGCCATCCACGACAGGATGGCGGTGATGGCGATCAACAGCAGATTGACGGGGGTCATGTCAGGCTCAGGCGGTACGGTAGTTGTCGACCATACGATAGCGTTTCGCGTACCAACCGAAGGCCAACGCCGCGACGAAGGCGAAGCCGGCGAAGAAGAACATCAGGAACGCCGCCTCGCTCAGGCCCGTGCCCGCGATCTGGTGGGTGACCGTGTCGTTGCGCACCGCTGCGTTGGACAGCAGCACCCACAGGTTGCCGATGGTGGTGGTCAGGTTCCAGAAGCTCATCACCACGCCCTTCATCGCCTGCGGTGCCTGGCTGTAGGCGAACTCCAGGCCGGTGGCCGAGACCAGCACCTCACCGAAGGTCAGCAGCGCGTACGGCAGCATCTGCCAGAAGATCGACATGGCGTTGCCGCCGTCCATCACCACCTGGATGCCACCCACCACGATCCAGGCCAGGCCACTGAAGGCGATGCCGGCGGTCATGCGGCGCAGCGCGGTCGGTTCGAAGCCGAAGCGGCGCAGGGCCGGATACAGCACCAGGTTGTTGAACGGAATCAGGATCATCACCAGCAGCGGGTTCAGCGCCTGCATCTGCGAAGCGGTGAACCAGCTTGGCATCTGCATCTGCTGGCCCTGCAGGACCCAGGTCGAGGCCTTCTGGTCGAACAGCGAGAAGAACGGCGTGGTCAGCGCGAAGATCACCAGCACGCGCAGTACCGAGCGCACGCCTTCCACGGCTTCGGCCGGATGCTGGCCACGGGCGCGGTCCAGCTGCAGCCAGGTGCCGCCACCGATGCCGGCAAGGATGGCCACCAGCGCCAGGCACAGGCAGATCACGATGCCCAGCGAACCGACCAGGCCGAACGAGGCCACCGCCAGCGCCAGGCCAAGCACGGCGATCACCAGGCCCGGACGGCCCTGGCCAGCCACGCGCGTGGTCAGCGCGGTACGCACCACGTTGGCGAACGAATGCGGGTCCTTCGGCGGCAGCGGCACCAGCACGTAGCGCCTGCGGCCCAGCCAGAACACGAAGGTAGCGATGAACATCAGGATGCCCGGGATGCCGAACGCCCACTGCGGGCCCCAGTTCTTCAGCACCAGCGGGATCAGCAGCGAGGCGAACAGCGAGCCGAAGTTGATGATCCAGTAGAAGGCGTCGAAGACGATCTTGGCCAGGTGCTTGTTGCTCTGGTCGAACTGGTCGCCCATGAACGAGGCCACCAGCGGCTTGATGCCGCCGGCACCGAGCGCGATCAGGCCCAGGCCGAGGAAGAAGCCCTCGCGGCTGTTCTCGAACAGCGCCAGGCACAGGTGGCCGGCGCAGTAGACCAGGCTGAACCAGAGAATGGTGTGGTACTTGCCGAAGAACCTGTCGGCCAGCCAGCCACCGAGCAGCGGGAAGAAATACACGCCGATCATGAAGCTGTGCATGATGTCCTTGGCTTCACCGGCACGGCCTTCGGCAGTGATTTCCTGCAGCAGCAGCGAGGTGATCAGGAACTGCACCAGGATGTTGCGCATCCCGTAGAAACTGAACCGCTCGCAGGCCTCATTGCCGATGATGTACGGAATCTGGCGCGGCATCTTTCCCTGGCCGGCGATGGGGGCGACTGCGTCGTGGCTCATCCTGTAAGGCATTCCTGCAAAGCGAAAGGCGCAAGGTTACCGGAACCGGGGCTTGCGAAGCACGCTGCAGGGCTGCATGACAACGGTGCCAATCCATGGCAGGCGGTGCAGGCCCTGCCGGAAGTCACGGCACCTGCACGACAAAAGCGTAAACTTATCGTTATGCGCCCCCTCGCCCACGCCCGCCTCCTGCTCAGCTGCCTTGCGCTGTTGCTGGCGTTGCAGGCGCAGGCACGACCACAGGCGCCGGCCGCCGTTGCCAGCGAGAGCGACCCCAGGCAGCTGACGGTCGCCGCGCTGGAGCTGCCCAGCCGCGATGACGCGCAATGGAAGCAGCGCCGCGAGCAGGTCGCACAGCTGCTGACCGAGCTGCAGCCGGACGTGATCTCGGTGCAGCAGGTGCTGCAGCAGCAGGGCCGCAACCCGGCCTGCTGGCTGGCCAGCCGGCTGCGCTACAGCTGCGACTTCGTTACCGCCGATCCGCCCAGCCAGCCGCTGCGGCATGGCAACGCCATGCTGACCCGGCTGCCGGTCAGCGAGGACGGCGTGACCCTGCTGCATCCTCCCGGCACCTTCAGCGCGGCCGGCATGATGCGGCTGAGGCTGGGCGAGGCGCTGGTCAACATCTATGTGGCGCGGCTGCGCCCGGACCCGGACGAGGCCAGCGCCCGCCAGCACCAGACCAGCGACCTGATGACCTGGATCGGCGCCACCGCCGAAGGCATGCCGAGCCTGATTGCCGGCGATTTCTCGGCCAGCACGGTGGAACTGGTGCGCAGCACGCCGGGGTTCCAGCCGGCCCGGCGCAATCCCGGCGGCCGTGCCGAGGCGCCGGCGGCCAGTGGGGGCGGCAGCAGCGGCCACGGCCTGGATGTGCTGTTCCAGGTCAAGCACTTTGGCGGCATCCGCCAGCAGCCGATCCTGCTGCCGGCCGACGGCGACCTGCCCGGCCTGCGTCTGGGTGTGATGGCGACCCTGCGCCTGCAGGGCGATACGGCCACCGCGGAATAAGTAGTGCGGGCCGCTGGCCGGCTCCCCCGGTACTGCACGGTTGCCGGCCAGCGGCCGGCACTATCGAACGACTGCTGCAACAGAAAAGGCCGGGGTCTCCCCCGGCCTTCTCATGTCATCCTGTCACGCGATCAGGCGATCGCTTCCTGGTAACGGCGCTCGACTTCGTTCCAGTCGATGACGTTGAAGAACGCGCCGATGTATTCCGGGCGGCGGTTCTGGTACTTCAGGTAGTACGCGTGTTCCCACACGTCCAGGCCGAGGATGGGGGTGTTGCCTTCCATCAGCGGGCTGTCCTGGTTGCCGGTGCTCTCGACCACGACCTTCTTGTCCGGGGTCACGCTCAGCCACGCCCAGCCACTGCCGAAACGGGTCAGCGCGGCCTTGGTGAAGGCATCCTTGAACTTGTCGAAACCGCCCAGGTCCTTGTCGATGGCCTTGGCCACGTCGCCCACCGGGTTGCCGCCGGCATTGGGGGCCATCACGGTCCAGAACAGCGAGTGGTTGGCATGGCCACCACCGTTGTTGCGCACCGGGCCCTGCAGGTTCTCCGGCAGCGACTTGAGCTTCTTCACCAGCTCTTCGACCGGCAGGTCAGCGTACTCGGTGCCTTCCAGCGCCGCGTTGACGTTGTTGATGTAGGTCTGGTGATGCTTGGTGTGATGGATTTCCATCGTCGCCGCATCGATATGCGGTTCCAGCGCGTCGTAGGCGTAGGACAGCTTGGGCAGGGTGTAGGCCATGATGCATCTCCTGATTGCGAGGGCACCCGACGATGTCGGGCGGTGCGCGGTGAATGATGGGGACAGACCGCCAGATTACCAAGGGGGATGTAAAGGAAATTGCGTCCTGCCAGTGAGCACGACGGCAATTGTTACGCAGCAGTGACGCAGCGCGCTCCTCATGCACCGTGCAGCGCACAGGCGCTACAGTGCGTGTACTACCCTCGCCCGCCCCTGCCCATGCGCAACCCCCGGCTGCTGATCACCGCCATCGCCCTGCTGCTGCTCGGCCTGGTCGCCAACCATTTCCTGCAAAGGCCGCCAGCGCCGCAGTTCGCGCCCGACCTGCAGGGCACGCCGGTCGCGCGCGCGCCGGCCACCGCCTCGCCCGGCAAGGACAGCGGACTTCCCGCGTTCCTGCCCGCCGAAGCGCGCGCGACCATCGCCCTGATCCAGCGTGGCGGTCCATTCCCGCACCGCCAGGACGGCAGTACCTTCAGCAACCGCGAGCAGCAGCTGCCGCAGCGCGCGCGCGGCTACTACCGCGAATACACCGTCGACACCCCTGGCGCGCGTACGCGTGGCACGCGTCGCATCGTCACCGGCGGCGATCCGCCGGAAGCGTGGTACTACACCGACGACCATTACGCGTCATTCCGCAGCTTCGCCGTACCGGCCCAGGGAGTCCAGTGATGAGCCACGATGATTTCGGCCTTGGCCTGCATGACATCAACAACGCCGGCGTCTACGCCATCGACAGCGACGACATCGGCGCACTGGCCGCGGCGATGCGCGATGCCGGCCTGAAAGTGATCCGCATCGATCTGGAGGGCGTCGCGGACAAGCGCACCCTGCTCGCCCGGTTGGCCGCACAGCTGGATTTCCCGGCCGGTTTCGGCGGCAACTGGGATGCGCTGTCGGACAACCTGCGCGACCTGCAATGGCTGCCGGCCAATGGCTACGCGCTGTTCCTGGCCGACGTGGACGCGCTGCGCGCCGGTCCGCAGAAGGACTTCGACACCCTGCTGGACGTGATGGACGAGACCAGCCGTGACTGGGTCGGCCGCGACGTACCGTTCTGGGTGTTCCTGTCGCAGAGCGCGTAAGGTCACTGCCTTGGCCGGCATGCACTGACGCCTTGGCAGAGGCCGACCTTGGTCGGCGCTTCTGTGCCAACCAAGGTTGGCATCTACCAAAGCGCCGGCCGGCCAGCACGTGGGCACGGCCCCTGTCTAGCGGCTCCCGTTGTTTTCCTGCAGTTCCTTCTTGAACGGGATGTCCGGCGGCGGTCGTGCCACGGCCGGCTGGTCCTGCATGTTGGGGTTGGTCAGGCCACAGCCGCCACCGGCCTGCAGGATCGAAATGACGCAGGAGATCCTTGTGTTGGTGCCCGGCAATGGAATCTCCATCGCCTTGACGCCCTTGCGCACCCATTCGGCCAGCAGCGATTCCTGCGGCACCCAGTATTTGTCGAACGAGGTCGGCGTGTAGTCGTACGGCGGGCGCTTCAGCCAGGTGCCGGACTGCGCAATGCGCTCCTTGCTCCAGCCGTCGTTGGCACCGCCGGGCGCACCGCGCGCGGCATGGCCATCGCCCTCCTGGCCAGGCACGCGCACGCTGCCATCGGCATTGAACAGGCCGCTGCCCTTGCCGGCGGTACTGGCCTGGCGGGTACCGTTGCTGCTGCCGTCGCGGTTGCGGCTGGAAGACCCCCAGTCATCGCCCTTGGCAGGCGTCGCCCAGTTGCCTGGATCAGGCGCCGGGCGCGCTCCCGCGTTTGCGGGTGTGCTGCTGGATGCTGACGGACGCGCGCTGCTGCTCGCCTGCGTCGCGCTGCCCTGGGCCGCAGTCGCGGGCGTCGCCGTGGCACTGCCACTGGAGGATGCCGGCGCTGCCACCGGTGCCGAGGCCACTTCACGTTCCCGCACCTGCACGTCGCGGCCTGTGGGCGCGCGTACGGCGGGCTCACGCCCGGCCACCGCCGCCATCCGCACCTGCGGATCGGCCACGGCCTGCACTTCACGTTCGCGCACCTGCACGTCCTGCTGCGGCACGCGCACCTGCACTTCCGGGCTGCGCAGCAGTTGGGGAGCGACCGGCGCGTCGACCGTACTGACTTCGCGTTCGCGCACCTGGATGTCACGCACCTGCGGCGTGCGCACGGCCAGTTCCGGGGTACGCACCGGGCTTGGTGTCGGCGGCGCCTGCACCGGCTGCACGCTGCGCTCGCGCACGGCGGATGTGCTGTCACGCGGCACGACGCTGACTTCGGTGCGCGGCACACTGACCGGCGGCACCACGAAATCCGTGCTGGCCTGCGCCACTTCGGTGGCCTGGACGGGCGAAGGCGGCGGCGCGGCCACCGGCGCCGGCTCGGCGTCGGCCGGCGGTGGTGGTGGAACGCTGGCGGTCGGCGCGGATGCCGGGGATGAGGCGGTGGTTTCGGCAGCCACCGGACGTGGCGCAGGGGCCGAGGCAGCGCCCGCCTCCTGGCCCGGCGCAACCCGACCTGCCGCCGCAGCCGCAGCCGCTTCGGCGCCCGGCTGATCGCCACCGCCTTCCTGCGACGCGCGGCCGACGAACTCCACCTGCACGCGCTCGCCCTCGGTGCCCTCTTCGTCCGGCGCGCTGGTACGGATCACCGCCACCCACAGCAACAGCACGAAGAACAGCAGGTGCAGCAGTGCACTGACCAGTGCCGAGGTCCAGCGCATCCAGCGCTGGTCGCGCGGCGCGGCGTCCCAGTCCTGCCAGAACAATCGGCGCAGCGCCTGCCACGGCGACAGCCGCGGCGACTGGCCTGGCGGGCCCGGCAGCGGGCGCGGCAGGAAAACTGCGATCACCTCGCGGGCATGGAACGGCCGCGGCAGTGGCCCCAGCGAGCGCAGCCACAGCGCCCAGCCATAGGGCAGGCGCGTGGACTTCTCGAGGACGGCGCGGGGCTGCTGGCGCGCCAGCAGCAGGTCAATGAGTTGCTCGGCCCGGGTCAGAGGCACGCGTCAGCGATCAGGCGACGTTGCCGCGCGGAATGTAAGGCGCGTGGCCGCTGTCATGATCGGTCGCGTCACGCACGGCGGTCACGCCCGGCACGCGGCCCATCAGGGTCTTTTCGATGCCCTGCTTGAGCGTCACATCGGCCATGCCGCAGCCCTGGCAGCCACCACCGAAGCGCAGCAGCACCACGCCGTCGGACGAGACTTCCTGCACGGCCACCTTGCCGCCATGCGAGGCCAGCTGCGGATTGACTTCGTTCTCCACCACCCAGTGCACGCGTTCGACCAGCGAGGCCGCATCACCCGGCGCTTCGCCCTTGATGCGCGGCGCCTTGATGGTCAGCTGCTGGGCACCGGCGGTGCCGGCGACGATGTCGATCTCGGCGCCATCGAGCCAGCCAACGCTGCCGGCGTCGACATAGAGGGTGAAACCATCGCAGTCCACCGCCCACTCGTCACCGAGCAGGTCGGTCGGTTCGGCGAATTCCAGCCGGGCGTCGGCGCGCGGCGTACCGGGGTCGACCGCGCTCAGGCGCACGCCCATGCCGGGCACGCCCTCGCGTTCGATCAACCTGCGGAAATGGGTCTGGGCAGTGTCGGAGATCTGGATCATCAGGCTATTCTAGCCAAGTAAGCGTCAGCCGCTCATTCGGTTTATACACCGTCCGGCGCATTGTTCAGTCAACACGAGGTGGAGATTCCCATGGCCGACCTGATTCCACTGGCCCAGGCCCGTTGCGTGCCGCGCAAAGGCAGCGACCACAAGCTCGGCGAGGCCCGCCTGGCCGAACTGCTGCCGCAGGTTCCCGGCTGGGAGCTGAGCGAGGGTGACCAGGCCCTGTCGCGTACCTTCCGCTTCAAGGATTACTACGCCACCATGGCCTTCGTGAACGCACTGGCCTGGATCGCCCACCGCGAGGACCACCACCCGGACCTGGGCGTGCACTACGACCGCGCGGTCGTGCGCTTCTCCACCCACGATGTGGGCGGGCTGAGCGAGAACGACTTCATCTGCGCGGCCAAGACTTCGGCCCTGACGGAGCAACTGCCATGAACGTACGTTTGCTGAGCCTGTCCCTGATCGCTGCGACCGGCCTGGCCGGCTGTGGCGCGTCCGAACCGCCGTCACCGCCACCGCCGCCGCCGACCGAAGTGGCCGCGGTGAAGACGCCGCCGCCGCAGTACCCGCTGGAACTGGCCTGCATGGGCGTGGGTGGCACCAGCACCTTCAAGGTGACCATCGGCACCGACGGCAAGCCGAGCGAGGTTGCGCTGTTGACCGGGGCCGGCAACCCGCAGCTGGACGAACTGGCCAAGACCGCCGTGCAGGGCTGGCAGTTCAAGGCCGCCACCCGTAACGGCCAACCGGTGCCGGCCACCATCCAGGTTCCTGTCAGCTTCAACCCGCCACAGCCGAAGCCGGACCAGTGCTTCGCCATCGAAGAACGCCTGCGCCGCGGCGGCTGATCGCGCGCCCCCCCGACGGGGCCTGCCGACGCCCGCCTCGCCCTCGCCGCCCCGGCCCTGCCCGGGGCGGCTGTCTGTTGACCAGGATCGCGTGGGTTGATGCTGCAGATTCCCCCTGAAAACATCTGGATCGCACTGGCGGTCACGCTTGCCGCAGGCCTGGCCACCGCGATCGGCAGCCTGCTGGTGCTGTTCTCGCGCCGCCCCAGCCCGCGCCTGCTGGCGTTCGGCCTGGCCTTTGCCGGTGGCGCGATGGTCTATGTGTCGCTGTCGGAGATCCTCAACAAGTCCATTGCGTCGTTTGCACTGGCGTATGGCGAGCGCACCGGCTTCACCTACGGCACCCTGGCCTTCCTGCTGGGCGTGATCGTGATCGTACTGATCGACCACTTCATTCCCAATCCGCATGACAGCCTGGACAAACAGGACCCTGCGTTCCGCGAGAACAGCCGCGAGTACCTGAAGCGGGTCGCGCTGCTGACCTCGGTTGCGATCACCGCACACAATTTCCCGGAAGGGCTGGCGACCTTCTTCGCCACGCTGGAAAGCCCATCGGTGGGCATGCCACTGGCCTTCGCCATCGCCATCCACAACATTCCCGAGGGCATCGCGATCGCGGTGCCGGTGTACTTCGCCACCCAGAACAAGTTCTACGCGTTCAGTGCCAGCCTGCTGTCCGGCCTGGCCGAGCCCGTGGGCGCGGCGCTTGGCTACTGGCTTCTGTCAGGATCGCTGTCGCACGCCACGTTCGGCTGGGTGTTCGGCCTGATCGCCGGCGTGATGGTGTTCCTGGCGCTGGATGAGCTGCTGCCGGCGGCCAAGCGCTATGCCAAGGGCCACGAGACGGTTTATGGACTGGTGGCCGGCATGGGCACGCTGGCGATCAGCCTGGTGCTGTTCAAGTGGTGAGGGGTTCCCGGCTCGCCCTGTAGAGTCCAGCCATGCTCGACTGGCTTTCCGCGTGGCCCGACCGAGGCGCAGTCGAGCGTGGCTCGACGCTACAGGAGATCCCTACTTCAGCCGGTCCAGCGCCTCGACCAGCTCATCCGCCAGCGGCGCGTTCAATACGTATGGGCTCTTGCCGTCATCCAGCGCGAACTCCAGCGAGGCCGCATGCAGGAACAGGCGCTTCAGCCCGATCTGCTCACGAAGCCGCTTGTTGACCGCTGGATCGCCGTATTTGTCGTCACCGGCCACTGGATGCCCCAGATGCTGGGCGTGCACGCGGATCTGGTGGGTACGGCCGGTCTCGATGCGGACTTCGCAGTACGAATGGCCACCGCGGCGTTCCAGCACCCGGAAGTGGCTGATCGATTCCTTGCCGATCGCATTGACCTGCACATGGCGCTCGCCGCCCTGGCGCAGGCCCACGTGCAGCGGTGCGTCGACCGTCATCACGCCGTCGGGCATGCGCCCGGCCAGCAGCGTCAGGTAGCGCTTGCGGATGCCGGCGCCGTGGTCTTCACGCAGCAAGGCCTGCAGTTCGCTCAGCGCCGAGCGCTTCTTGGCCACGATCAGCAGGCCCGAGGTGTCGCGATCCAACCGGTGGACCAGCTCCAGGGTCTGCCCCGGGCGCAGCGCGCGCAGGGTCTCGATGGCGCCGAAGCTGATGCCGCTGCCGCCGTGGCTGGCCACGCCGGTCGGCTTGTTCAGGGCCAGCAGGCGGGCGTCCTCGAAGACGATGGCCTGCTCCAGGCGGCGCATGAACGCCTCCGGCGGACCGGCCTTGTCTCCCTCCTCAGTGAGACGGACCGGTGGCACGCGCACCTCGTCACCGGCCTCGAGCTTGCGCTCGGCCTTGGCGCGGCCACCGTTCACCCGAACCTGGCCACTGCGCACCAGCTTGTAGACCAGGCTGCGCGGGGCGCCCTTCAGCTGGCCGAGCAGGAAGTTGTCCAGGCGCTGGCCGGCGCGGTCGGCGGGAACGGTGATCATGCGCACGGAAGGCTTGTCGCCAGCGGGTTTGGTGGGGTCTTGGGCGGTCATCAGGCTGTTTATTCTGTTACACTCGGGGGGCGAGATAAGGGATTGATTTCGTTGGAAGTTACTCAGGGCCAGAAGCCCAGCTTCCGACGAATCCGGCACAGTGCGCGACCACCGCCCGCGGGGCGGCCATGTTAGCGGCTCACCGGCCTTCCCGGCCATCGCCGGATGCCTGACACGCAACCGTGCTGAACATGTCCCGCGTGGCGCTCCAGCCTGGCTGACAGCTGCCTGCGGCCTGTAACACCCCAAAACCCATAAGAGTGAAGCGCTCCCGCGGCCTGCCGTGGTGTCGTAGCGCTGGAAACCCAAGCCGCCCTCCCCGCGCTTGCGCGAATGGGCGGCGAACCGTGTCCAGAGGCGAAACCCCATGGCGTTCCGCGCGGTAGCCGCTTGCGAGGAACGCAACAATGAAGCGAATGCTGATCAACGCCACGCAGGCTGAAGAGCTGCGTGTTGCCATCGTGGATGGCCAGTCGTTGTATGACATCGACATCGAACAGCCGTCGAAGGAACAGAAGAAGTCCAACATCTACAAGGGCCGGATCTTCCGCATCGAGCCCTCGCTGGAAGCCGCCTTCGTCGAGTACGGCGGTGGCCGCCATGGCTTCCTGCCGCTGAAGGAAATCTCCCGCGACTACTTCCAGGCCGGTGTCGACCACAACAAGGCCGGCATCCGCGAGCTGCTGAAGGAAGGCCAGGAGATCGTCGTCCAGGTCGACAAGGAAGAGCGTGGCAACAAGGGCGCCGCCCTGACCACGTTCATCTCGCTGGCCGGCCGCTACATGGTGCTGATGCCGAACTCGCCCAGCGCCGGCGGCGTTTCCCGTCGCATCGAGGGCGAAGACCGGGCCGCGCTGAAGGACGCCCTGGACAAGCTGAACATTCCCGACGACATGGGCGTGATCATCCGTACCGCCGGCGTCGGCCGCGATGCGGAAGAGCTGCAGTGGGACCTGGACTACCTGCTCAATGTCTGGCGCGCCATCGCCGAAGCCGCACTGAGCAAGCCGGCTCCGTTCCTGATCTACCAGGAATCGCGCCTGATCGTGCGCGCCCTGCGTGACTACCTGCGCGCCGACATCGGCGAGATCCTGGTGGACACCGAGGAGATGTACGAGCACGCCCGCGAGTTCATGCAGCAGGTGATGCCGCAGACCCTGCGCAAGCTCAAGCATTACAAGGACGACATCCCGCTGTTCAACCGCTTCCAGATCGAGTCGCAGATCGAGGGTGCCTACGAGCGCAACGTGCGCCTGCCGTCGGGCGGCTCGATCGTGGTCGACCAGACCGAAGCGCTGACCGCGGTCGACGTCAATTCCTCGCGCGCCACCAAGGGCAGCGACATCGAGGACACCGCGTTCCAGACCAACCTGGAAGCGGCCGAGGAAGTGGCCCGCCAGCTGCGCCTGCGCGACCTGGGCGGCCTGGTGGTGATCGACTTCATCGACATGGCCTCCAACAAGCACCAGCGCGAGGTCGAGAACCGCCTGGCCAACGCGCTGAAGTACGACCGTGCGCGCGTCCAGGTTGGCCGCATCTCGCGCTTCGGCCTGCTGGAAATGAGCCGCCAGCGCCTGCGCCCGAGCCTGGGTGAATCCAGCCAGATCGTCTGCCCGCGTTGCGACGGCCACGGCCGCATGCGCAGCGTCGAGTCGCTGTCGCTGTCGATCATCCGCGTTGCCGAAGAGCATGCGATGAAGGAAAACACCGGGCAGGTGCTGGTCCAGGCGCCGGTGGAGATCGCCAATTACCTGCTGAACGAAAAGCGCAGTGCCCTGCGCGAGATCGAGCAGCGCCACGAGGCGCCGATCGTGATCGTCGCCGACGAGCAGCTGCACACCCCGCACTACACCGTCACCCGCCTGCGCGAGAACGAGCTGGGTGAAGAGAGCAACAAGCCCAGTTACCAGCGCGGCACCCCGCGCAAGCTGCCGGTGCATGCCCTGACCAAGGGCCAGCTGAACATCCCGCCGCCGGCGGTGACCCAGGTCAAGCACACCTCCCCCGCCCCGGTGCGCGAGGAAGTGGAGCCGGCCGCAGCGGCACCGGCCCCGGTCGTGGCAGCGCCGGTTGCAGCGGCCCCGAGCGGCGGCGTGATCGGTTGGCTCAAGCGCGTGTTCGGTGGCGAACCGGCGCCGGCACCGGCACCGGCGGCTCCTGTTGCCCGCCAGCAGCAGGACGGCGGCCGCAAGGACCGCAACAAGGATCGCAACAAGGACCGCAAGGATCGCCGCGACGACAACCGTGGCAACGGCAACGCTCAGCAGCAGAAGGATGGCGGCAACCGCAAGGAGCGCGGTGAGCAGCGCAAGGACGGCCGCAACGGCAACAACGGCAATGCCCAGCAGCAGCCGCAGCAGGGCAGGCAGAAGGAGCCGCAGCAGAAGGACGGCCAGCAGCCGCAGCAGCAGAACAAGCCGCGCAACGAGCAGCAGGTCCAGAACCAGCAGCAGCCGAAGCTGAAGCAGCCCAAGCAGCCGCGCCAGCCGCAGGACGGTGACAAGCCGGCCGAGAAGCCGCAGCGCAGCACCGCCGAGGCACCGGCCGAGGCCGGGACCGCGGCTGCCGCCGTGGCCGCCACGGCGGTCGCCGCCAATGGGGTGACCGCTCAGGAAGCCACTGCGCCGGTGGCGCCGGTTGCGCCGGCCGCCTCCGCTCCGGCGGAAGCCACTGCACCGGCCGACACCACTGCCAACGCCGGCAACGAGGCCGAGGCGATTGCCGTGACCGGTGAAGAGGCTGCTGTCGACGCCAACGGCGAGCAGGCCGGTGAAGGCGCGACCCGCCGCCGCCGTGGCCGTCGTGGTGGTCGTCGCCGCCGTCGTGGTGGCGCCGAGAACGCTGCCGGCAGCGATGGCCTGGGCGATGATCAGGACGACGCGGACGACAGTGATGACACCGATGCCGCTGATGTCGCCGAGCAGAGCAACGACAGCGTCGCCGGGACCACTCCGGTCGCCGCTGCGCAGCCGGCCCGTTCGCAACCGGAATTCGATTTCGATGACGAAGTCGAACCGACCGCTGCCGAATCCGGAAAGCCGGTCCGTGCCGCCGCCGCTGTTGTCGCCGCGCCGGTCGCGGTGGTGAGCAGCGCCGTGGTCGATGCCGCTGCACCGGTGGTGGCCGAGGTACAGGCCCCGATCAATACCGTGGCCAAGGCCGAACCGGCATCTTCGCCGGTGCAGACCAGCATGCTCGATGCCATCGACGCGGCGACCCCGGCCCAGCCGGTGGTGGCTGCAGCACCGGCGGTCGAAGCCAAGCCGGTCGTGGTTGAGGCTGCCCCGGCCGTTGAAGCCACTCCGGTGGTCGAAGTGAAGCCGGTCGTGGTCGAGGCTGCTCCGGTCGTGGAATCGAAGCCGGAGGTTGTTGCAGCGTCCCCGGTGGCTGAAGCCGAGCCGCTGGCCGTTGAGGCCGCCCCGGTGGTGGAGGCCGCTCCCGCGGTTGAAGCCAAGCCGGTGGTCGAGACCGCACCGGTCGCCGAACAGCCAGTCGCTCCGGTGGCAGTTGAAGCCGCACCGGTGGAAGCTGCGGCCCCGGTCGCCGATGCGGTGGTGACGCCGTCGATCGATCCGGTCGCCGATGGTCACGCCGATGCCGCCGCCCAGGCGGCCGAAGCCAAGGCCGACGAAGAAGACGAAGACGCCGCCAAGCGCACGCCGCCGGCGAACTGATCGCGATCTGGGCGCGTGAAAAGGAACGGCGGGGATCGATGATCCCCGCCGTTTCTGTTTGTGCGCCGGGCGCGTGCAGCGCTCTGGTAGAGGCCAACCTTGGTTGGCGCCGTTGTTCGAGCGAACGCGGACACGTCCGTGCCAACCAAGGTTGGCACCTACCAGGACATCAGCGCGTCGGCGCGAACTGCAACCGGGTCCACACGCCGTAGTGGTCCGAGGCCCAGCGACCGCTGTCATCGGGCTGGTCGAACAGGAGCTTCGCTTCGCGCGCGACCATCCGGTCCTGCTGGAAGAAGATGTGGTCGATACGCGAAGGTGCCTGGTAATAGTGCCGGTTCAAGGTGCTGACCCCGGCCAGGTCGGTGTTGACGTGCACGCTGCCATAGCTGTCGCCGTAATGGCTGCGCAGCTCGCTCAGGTCACCTGCGTCCACCAGCGCATTGAAGTCGCCCGCGATCACCACCGGCGCGCCGGCCGAGGTAGCGGTGATGAAGTGCAGCAGGTCCTCGACCTGGGTACGGCGGATGCGCTGACCACTCTCGTCGTTGCGCTCGTTGAGATGCGTGGCGTAGACGTTCACCGGCGTGCCGTCGACGTCGATGCGCAGGTGGGCCACCGTGCGGTAGTCGTCCAATGGCAGCAGCAGATGGTCCCCCTGGGCGAGGATCGGCCGCCGGGTCAGCAACGCATTGCCGTAACGCTTCGGCGCGCCCACCGGATCGGTGGACACGAATACGTACTTGTAGCCGAGCTGGCTGGCCAGCCACTGCGCCTGGTTGCGCACGTTGCGGCGCTGGATCACCTCCTGCAGCGCGATGGCATCGGGCTGCAGGCGCTTGAGTTCGGCCAGGATGGTACGGCGGCGGCTTGGCCAGTCTTCGCGGTCATGATGGAGGTTGAAGGTGACCATGCTCATGCCTGGCGCGCTGGCGATGTCCACCACTGGCGATGCGACCTGCGGCACCGCCGCCAGCGTCAGCCCGGGCAATGCCAACACAATGGCCAGCCCCAGGGCGCGCACCGTCGCACGCGCTCCCTCCCCTTGTTGCTTCATCGTTACTGCCCCTTGCGCTCGGCGCGGCGCACCGCGCCCGGTACATCGATCTCGACCCGTGCCGGCAGCTGGTGCACGTGCAGTTCCTTGTTGATCCATTCGGCCGCTTCGCCGTTGATGGTCGCCTCGCCCGGATCACCGGCGTACGGCCACGGCAACACCACGCCACCGACCGGTGGCACCAGGCCCGGCTGCACCTCCAGCACCAGCTGCTTGTCGCTGCGCTGCAGGCGGTAATTGAGCTGGCCCTGCGGCGTGCGAAGGCCCTGCACGGCGATGCCCTCGCCCTGCAGCCAGGCCGTCGGGATGCCGGCGGCCAACACCAGCGCATCGTCCATGTCACGACTGTAGGCGAACATGTCCAGGGCCGAGCGCACGAAGTCCGAGGCGACCCAGGCATGCGGCAGGTCACCGACGAAGAACGGCTTGCGCGGCGTGCGCGAGACCACTTCGGCCCACTGGTTCCAGGCCTGCGGCGCACGGTCCTTGAAGAAGAACTCGGTCGCCTGCCAGGCGCGATCGCGCCAGCCCAGGCGAACGAAGGCGGCCACGTTGCGCCATTCGTACGGCGTGTAGTCCTTCCACTCGCGCTTGCCATCGCGGCGGGCCACGAATTCCTTCCAGTAGCGCTCGAAGGTCGCCTCCAACGCCTGCTGCGGCAGCCGGCCCTGCTCGCCGCCCGGCGCCAGCGCGATGGTGGTCGAGGTCGCGTCGAAATCGCCCAGCTCGGCCGAGCCCGGCAGGTAGTCGATGTTGTGCTGCTGCATCGCCGACAGCAGTGACGCCTGCAGGTCATCACGGAACTGGTCACGCGACTCGGCGATCTGCATCGCTTCGACCTTGCCCAGCTGGGCCGCCAGCGATGCCGCGTCCTTGTAGCCGCGCAACGCCCAGAAATTATCCCAGTACGAATGCATCGGCTTGGCCGAATAGCCTTCGTGGCTGATCGAGGCCGGCATCATCCCGTAGAACGCCGGATTGCGCGCACGGTTCTCTTCGGTACGCTCGCTGGCACGCAGCTGCTCCATGTAGCTGTAGGCGCCCTGCACGTGCGGCCACATCAGCTCGGCGAAGGTGCTGTCGCCGGTATAGCGCCCATATTCGGCGATGCTGTAGATCAGCTCACCGTGGCTGTCATTCTCCGGCACCGGGTCGCTGCCGCGCGCATCGACACAGCACGGCACCTTGCCGTTCTCGAACTGGTAAGGCGCATACCAGTTGATGTAGTCACGCACGGCATCGCTGCGCCCCATGCGCAGCAGGCCTTCGGAAATCATCGCGCCGTCGCGGATCCAGCTGCGCGCGTACGAGCGCGTGCCCGGCTGCAGGCGCGGGCCGACCCGCGAGATCAGCATGTGCGCCACGGCGGTGCGCAGGGTGTCGACCAGGGCCTGGCCTGCCGCCGGCACCTGCAGCGAGACCACGCCCAGCGCGTGCCGCCACTGTTCGGCCACCTGCGCCTGCGCCTTGGCCACGTCCAGCGCCTGCGGCGCCCAGCTCCCGGTCTGCGGCAGCACCACTGCCACTTCGCGGCTCTGCCCGGGTTCCAGCTTGATCGTATACAGCAGCGCACCGGACGCCATGCCGGTACTGTCCTTCACTGCCGTAGTGGCCGGATACTTTCCGGACGCAAGATGCATCGCATCGAGCTTGCCATCGAACGTGCTGGCGAAACGGGCATCGGGCACCTGCAGTGGATAGATGCGCGGCTCGCCGTTGATGCGTACCAGCTGTTCGCCCACGTCCAGCGCATCGATGCGGCTGAAGCCGCCGACGGTGTTGAGGAACTGGGTCGGCGGGTTGACCTGCCAGGGGCGGATCGCCAGCGCCAGGGTGTACTCGTGCGCCACCTTGTCCGGATTGCTCAGCCGATAGCGGCCGATCAACTGCGCGCGCTCCGGCGTGCCCTGCACGAAGCTGGTCACCGCCAGGCCGGCCTTCTCGTGCACCCAGTCGACGTTGGCGATCGGAAGATAGTGGTCCTGCAGCGACTGGGTAGTGGCCACCTTCGACCAGTCCAGCAGCTTGCCGTCGAGGCGGATGAACGGCTCGATGCTGAAGCTGCCCTTGGCCGGCTCCAGCGCACCGTCCTCGCTGATCAGCGCCTGTTCCTGGCCGCCATCGAGGCCGAGCAGGGTCCAGTACGGCTGTTCGCCCACATACGCACGCGGCAGCGAACCGCGCGGCAGGTCGGCCGCCACCGAGGACAGGAAGGCGTTCGGCGTGGCGGCGAACGCCAGCGGCTTGAGCGTGATGTCACGGATGCCATAGCGCCAGTTCGGGCCATCGAGCAGATCGAAACGCACGTAGCGTGCGTCGGTGTCCGGCAGCGCCAGCCAGTCGCGGCCACCCGCACCGCCGGTCACCTCGCGCACAGTGCGCCAGTCCCGGCCATCTTCGGACGTCCGCACGGTGTAACGATTGGCTTCCAGGTTCGGCAGCCAGTCGATCACCGCACCGCCGATCTCGCGGCTCTTGTGCAGGTCCAGGCTGATGGTCTGCTGCTTGACCCCGCCGCTGATCCAGAACGTATCGCCCTTGCCATCGATCATGCGGTCCTGCAGCGCGGTGGCGGTATCGGCGATGACCGATGGCACCAGTGCCGAATCATCCTGCGGTGGCAGGCCCTGCAGGGTCAGCTTGTCGAAGCACACCGTGCCGCGGCCACCGACCTTGCTGTAGATCGTGAACTCGACCGCGGCGCTGCGCGCCATCTCCTTCTCGGGCGACGGCCCCCACGCCTTGTCGATCTGGCGACGCCGGTATTCGACCGGTGTCCACGCCTTGGGGAAGCTGTAGCCCGGGCGGTTGACCCACCAGACGTTGTCGCCGCTGGCATCGATCAGCTTGAACTGCAGGTCGTTGGCCGGCGAATCACCACGCAGCTGGAAGCCGAAACGGTAGTTGACCGGGTAGTCGATGTTCAGCGCGCGGCGGATGCCAACGTAGCCGGAGACCTTGTGGAAATCATAGTCCAGGCACAGCGCGCGGCCGCCGCCGGCGCCGCTGACCGGCCGCAGCGAACCACTGACCTGGTCGGACAGCACCAGTTTCCAGGCGCCGATATCGTCGAAGTCGTCCAGCACCTTCGGCGCCGGCAGTGCCGGTGGTGCGGCGATCGCCAGGGAGGTCCACAACAGTCCCAGTCCAACGGCGATCGCTCGCTTCATCCCTTGACGCTCCCCAGCAACAGACCTTGGATGTAGTACCGCTGCAGCACCAGGAACAGCGCCAGCACCGGAACCACGGTGACCACCGCGCCAGCCATCATCATTTCCACGTCCATGATGTGTTCGCGCGAGAGGGTGGCCAGCGCCACCGGCAAAGTGTAGTGCTCCTGGTCGGTCAACACGATCAGCGGCCACATGAAATCGTTCCATGCGCCCATGAAGGTGAAGATCGCCAGGGTCACCAGCACCGGCTTGAGCATCGGCAGCACGATCTGGAAGAAGATGCGCAGCTCCCCTGCCCCGTCGATGCGCGCCGCTTCCAGCAGTTCGTCCGGGATCGAACGTGCGTACTGGCGTACCAGGAAGATGCCGAACACGCTGGCCAGCGCCGGCACGATCACGCCGCCGAAGCTGTTGACCAGCCCCAGCTGCTTCATCAGCAGGAACAGTGGCAGCATCGCCACCTGCGCTGGAATCACCAGCGCCGCCATCAGTACCTGGAACAGGCGCTCGCGGCCGACGAAGTTGAGCTTGGCGAAAGCGTAACCGGCCATGGTGTTGAGCAGCAGCGAGCCGATCGTGATGCCCAGCGACACCAGCAGGCTGTTGGCAAAGTTGCCGCCCATGCCGGTGCGCGCGAACAGTTCATGGTAGTTGTGCGTGGTGATGCTCGAAGGCAGCAGCGGCGGCGGGAAATGGCTGGCCTCGCCCTGCGGCATGAACGAGACCGAGACCATCCACAGCAGCGGTGCCAGGCTGACCAGGGCCAGCACCAGCAACGCACCATTGATCATCCACGGGTACCAGCGCGACTGGCCGATTTCACGACTCATACCAACTGCCTCTTGCGGCCGAAACGCAGCATCACGGTGGTCACCGCCAGGATGATCAGGAACAGCAGGAACGCCACGGCGGAGGCACGTCCCAGGTTCCACCACTTGAAGCCTTCTTCGAACATGAAATACAGCACGCTGACGGTGCTCTGCAGTGGGTCGCCGCGGGTCATCACGTAGGGTTCGGCGAACAGCTGGAAGTAGCCGGACACGGTAATCACCCCGACCACCAGCAGCACCGGGCCGAGCATCGGCAGGGTGATGTGCAGGAACTGCTTCCAGCGCGAGGCACCATCGATGCGCGCCGCTTCGTACAGGTCATGCGGGATCGCCTGCAGGCCGGCCAGGAAGATCACCATGTTGTAGCCGAAGTTCTTCCACACCGCGAACAGCATGATGGTCGGCATCGCCCAGTTGGGATCACCCAGCCAGTCGATCGGGCTGATGCCCAGATGGCCCAGGCCGTAGTTCACCAGGCCATAGCTGGTATGGAACAGGTAGCGCCAGATCACCGCCACCGCCACCAGCGTGGTCACCACCGGCGCGAACAGGGCCGTGCGGAACAGGGCCTTGAAGCGCGCGGCCGGTGCATTGAGCAGCATCGCCGCGCCCAGCGACACGCCGATCGACAACGGCACGCCGATCAGCACGAAGTAGGTGGTGTTCCACAGCGACTTCCAGAACATCGGCGTCTGCAGCAGGTCGATGTAGTTGCCCAGGCCGACGAAGCGCAGGTTGCTGCTATCGGCCAGTGCATAGAGGTCGAAGTCGGTCACGCTCAGTGCAAGCGCCGAGGCGACCGGCAGGCCGAAGAACACGCCCAGCACGATCAGCGAGGGGCCGGCGAAGATCCAGCCGGCCAGCGAAGTACGTTTCATTGCGCGCTCCCGGCGGCCACGGCGCTGCTCGATTGCGGCGACGGCGCGCGCTCCTGCAGGCGTTGTTGTTCATGCATCCAGCGGCGCTTGGCCAGCACCTTGTCCACGCGCTGGTCCAGCTCTTCCACGGCCTTGTCCTGCGGCAGGCCACCGCGCACCACCTTCTCGGTGACGATGCGCATTTCCTGCACGATGCGCTCCCATTCGAGCACCTTCGGCGTCGGCCTGACCCGCTCCAGCTGATCGCGGAACGCGGCCGCCAGCGGGTCATTGGCCAGCGACGGCGTGTTCCACGCACTGCGGCGCGGCGGCAGGTCGCCAATGATCGAATGGAAGCGTGCCTGGATTTCCGGCCGCGACAGGAATTCGATCAGCTTCCAGGACGCCTCCTTCTGCTGCGACTTGCGGAAGATCACCAGGCTGGTACCACCGGCGATGCCCGCGCCCGGACCGTCCGGCCCCGGCAGCGCGGCGGTGCCCCACTGCCCTTCCAGTTCCTTCGGCTGCAGCTTCTTGAACTCGCGGATGTTCCAGGGGCCGGAGATGTAGAACACGTTGAAGCCGCGGAAGAATTCGTCCCAGACATTGGAGATCTGGGTTTCGGACATCTTCGGCGCCCAGCCCTGCTCGAACATGTTGGCGTAGAAGCCCAGCGTGCGGCGGAACCCCGGGCTGGAGAAATTGCCCCGGGTGTCGTCGTCACGCAGCAGCGGGTCGGGCTGCTGCAAGGCCAGCGACAGCTGCTGCTCGAACTCGTTGATCGGCATCAGCACCGCGTAGCGGCTCGGGCCCTGCATGCGCTTGATCGCCGCCATCTGCTCTTCCCATTCCTGCCACGTACGCGGCGGGTGGTCGTAGCCGGCCTTGGCCAGCAGGTCCTTGCGGTAGTAGATCAGGCGCGTATCGACGTACCACGGCACGCCGACCAGCCCGCCGTGGATCACGTTGGTATCCCAGATGCCCTGGAAGTAGTCCTTCGGGTCGACCACGGTGGAGCGCTGCACGAACGGCTGCAGCGGGGTCAGCGCGTCGAGTTCGGCGAACTCCGGCACCCAGGTGTTGCCAAGCTGGCACACGTCCGGCAGGCCATCGGCGGCGAATGCGGTCAGCAGCTTCTCATGTGCAGCGGTCCACGGGATGTTCTGCACATCCACCTTGATGCCGGGGTTTTCGGCCTCGAATTCGTGGATCAGCTCGCTGACCACCTCGGCTTCGCGGCCCATCGCCCAGAAGCGCACGGTGGTGGTGCCCGGTTCGGTACGGGCGCAGCCGGCCACGGCCAACGCGGCCAGGGTAGGCAGCGCCCAGCGGCGCAGGCGGTCGATCCAGTTCGGCATCGGGCTACTTGCCCTGGCCTGTGGTGCGGTTGGCATTGTTCTTCTGTTCCTGCGCGGCAGCCGCGCGTGATTCGGCGATACCCACCGCGCGTGCTGCCGCGGCCTTTTCGTCTTTCTGCAGTTCCAGCGGCTGGAACGAGCCTTCCGGCGCCAGCCAGCCACCGCTGAACCCGGCCCGCTCCAGGCCCTTGCGGATGTACGGGTTCTTCTTCATCACTTCCCAGACGAAGTCATCGCGGTAGTTGGCGATCATGGTCAGGATCGGGCCCTGGTCGATGGCGATGTAGTCGCTGGCGACCCAGCCGCGATCGGGAACCAGACGACCGGTCTTGATCGGGATGTCGTAGTTGAAGCTGGGGTTGAACGAATCCAGGAAGCCGTAGCTGGAATAGATGTAGTCGCCAAAGCGCTTGTGCATCTCCAGCGTGGCCGGGATCACCTGCTCGGGGGCGAACACCACCGAGGCGATCGCAGCGGTCGGGGCGATGGTGCCGTCATCGAAGTTCTCGCGCAGGCCGGCGCCGCGCGAGGAGTAGTGGCGGAACTGGCGCTGCTCGCCGCGGTACTCCTGCGTGGTGTTCTGCGGACCATCGCTGGCGGTCAGGCCCCACACGTTCTCGCCATACTCCTTCCACTGCATCGGGTTGGCGATGGCATATTCGCGCTGGGCCAGCGCGGCCGACCGGCTGTTGAGGAAATAGGTGCTGCCGCGCTCGCGCATGTAGGCGTCCTGGATGTCGCGGAAGTCGATCCAGACGTGGCTGTACTGGTGGCCGAACAGCGGGCCGAAGGACAGGTATTCCTGGCCCTGGTAGACGCCCCAGTCGTTGTCGTAGGTACGCGTCCACACCGTCCACGCGTCCGGGCTGACCGGGTGCGTCGGCGAGCCCAGGGCGAGGATGTACACCATCATCGCCTCGTTGTAGCCCATCCAGTCGTGGTCGATGAAACCGCTCTCCGGGAACCAGCCCATCGAGATCAGCGGTGCACGCTGCTGCAGCCACGGCCAGTCGACCTTCTTGTACAACGTATCGGCGATCTGGCGGATTTCCTTCTCGCGCGGATCATCACCGTCGTAGTACGACTGCGCGAACAGCACGCCCATCATCAGCAGCGCGGTATCCACCGATGACAGCTCGACCCAGCTGTCGTAGCGACGGCCTTCCTGCATGTCCAGGAAGTGGTAGTAGAAGCCCTTGTAACCGGCCTTGCCGGTGCGCTGCGGGCCCATCGGCACGTCGCGGAAGAACTTCAGCGTGGTCAGCGTGCGGTCGATCGCCTGGTTGCGGCTGACCCAGCCGTTCTCGATGCCGATCGGATAGGCGGTCAGCGCGAAGCCGACCGAGGCGATGCTGGCGAACGGCCGCGACGGGTAGCGGTCCGGGGTCAGCCCGTTGACCTCGTTGGTGGTATCCCAGAAGAACTGGAAGGTGCGGCGCTCGATGTCATCGAACAGCGGCGGCAGCTCAGGCTTCATGGGCCGAGGCGGTGCATCGGCCTCGATCAGGATCACCGGCGGGCGCGGTTTGGCAGGTTCCTGCTGGGCCGGCTGGCAGGCGGCCACGGCCAGGCTCAGCGCTGCGGCGGACAACAGATGGCGTGCCTGCATGGCGCGGTTCCTCCGGTGGTCTGATCGATGGGAAAGCATACCGTCCAATGATCTGAAATCGTTTACAAGGTGTGTGCTTAAAAAACCACGAAAAACGTGGCCTGACACCGCGATCATTGCCCACGCCGCTGCCCCCCTGGCCGGCAGCGGCGTGGGCAATGGACCGGCACGGGGCCGGCCATTGCCATTTTCAGGCGCCCGATGCCGCCGGCGGAGCGGCGGCATCGGGGTCATGCATCCATCCGGGCTTAGAAGCGGAAGCCCACTTCGGCCTTGACCTGGCGCGGAGTACCGATGATGTCGCCGGTCTCGTTGTAGCTGGCCTGCAGCTTGCCGTTGGTCTTGACGTAGTTGTAGGTGGAGAAGTTGTCGAAGTTGAACACGTTGATGATGTCCAGGCGGGCGTACAGCTCAGTGTTGCCCGGCATCTTGAACGTCTTCGTCGCCTGCAGGTCGACCGAACGGTAGCCGAAGATCTTGCCGCCCACCAGGAACTTGCCGGTTGCGTTGGGCACGGCCGCCTGCGGAGTCGGCAGCGTGTAGCCGCTGGCCTGCATCACCGGGTACCAGTCGTTGACGGCGGTCGGGGTGGCCAGGGTGATCTTGCCGCCGAAGGTGATGCCCCAGAAGCCCGCGTACGAACCGGTCACCACCAGGCGGTGGCGCGGCGCGCCGTTGGAACGGATGGTCGGGTAATCACCGATCAGACCGCGATCAAAGGCGTACTTCTCGTTGATGTCACGGTTGTGGCGCGCGGTGGTCCAGGTATAGGCGATCGAGGTGCCCCAACCGCTTTCCTTGGTGAACGGCTTCTGTGCCGACAGCAGGACCTGGGTGGCACGGGTCTTGATGCCCTGCTGGCCGATGATCAGGCTGCCGAAGCCCGGCACGTTGCAGCTCCAAGCCTGGCTCAGGCCCGGGGAGGTGCCACCACACAGGCGCGGATCATCGAAGAACTGGCCGGTCGGGTAGCGGTTGCCCAGGGTGAAGGCGAAGCCGTCGTAGCTCAGGGTTCGAGCGATGGTGGCGTCGGTCAGCCAGTCGCCGATCTGGTTGCTCATGCCCAGGCTGAACTGATCCGAGTACGGCGCCTTCAGCTTGTTGTTCAGCAGGTCCACCTCCAGGCCGGCATTGCTGGTCGCGCCGACCAGTGCCTGCAGGTTGCCGATGCCGTTGAGCAGGTTCGGGTTCCAGTCATAGCAGGCGGCCTGGCCGTTGATGCAGGCGCCGGTGGCCGGGTTGCGGAAGTAGATGGTCGGCTGCGGCAGGGCCAGCTTGGTGGTTTCCAGCTGCAGGTTGTCGAACAGGTCACGGTCGTAGGAACGGCCGGCACCACCGTGGATCACGTGCTGCTCGTCGGCATTGATGTCATACGAGAAGCCCAGGCGCGGCTGCCAGGCATCCTTGAATGCCTTGCGGTTGTGACCGTTGCTGATGTAGTCGCTGATGTCCAGGCCGCCCAGTGCCAGCGAATCGGCATAGGTCTGGCCGGCGGGAGCGCGCGGATCCTGCGAATAGATGGCGTCGACCACCTGCTGCGGGGTCACGAAGTCCAGGTAGGACGGGGTCTTTTCGTAGTCCCAGCGCAGGCCGATGTTCAGCTGCAGGTGGTCATTGACCTGCCAGTCGTCCTGGATGAACACGCCGTACTGCTTGGACTTCGAACGCACTTCGCCGGACACACCGGTCACGCCGGTCACCGGCTTGACGAACTGCGCCTTGTACGGAATGGAATCGGGGAAGTCCGGATCACCCAGCGAGTAGGTGAAGGTCGGGTTGATCTGCGCCGCATCGGACGCGTACAGGTCGATCTGCTTGTACTTCACGCCCATCTTGATGGTGTGGTCGCCCGCCCACTGGATGCCATCCAGGGTCAGGTTGTCTTCGATCGACCAGCCCTTCTGGCCCTTCACCTGCGAATCCAGTGCCGAGGCGCCACCGATCTTCACGATGGTGCGGTCTTCCGGGCCGTCCGGTGCGGTGTAGGTGATGCCGTTGGCCAGCGTCAGCGGGGTCGGATTGTTGAACGAATCTTCGTGGGTGACCATCAACTCGTTGTAGTAGCGCTCACCGCTGTGGTTCCAGCGCAGGGCATAACGACGGTCGGTGTTGACCACTTCACGGCCGGCTTCCGGCGAGGTCTGGCCGCTGAACTGCGACTGGGTTTCGTCGCGGTCCTGGAAGGTCAGCTCGATGCGGTCGTTGTCGGTCGGCTCGAAGTCGATCTTGCCGAAGATCAGATCCTGCTGGAACGGCTGGCTGGCCGGGCCGAGGCCGGCGGCACCGGCGGGCGGCAGCAGGCCGGCAGCGCCGGTGACCGCGCCATCCGGCGCGATGGTGACCGGCAGGTCGAAGCGCTTGGCTTCGTAGGTCACGAAGAAGTGCGCCTTGTCCTGGATGATCGGGCCGCCCAGGGCGAAGCCGTATTCCTTCTCGGCCGAGACCATCTTTTCCTTGCCACCCTGGCGCTCGGCCGGGGTCTTGGCACGCATGTCTTCATCGGTGTAGCGGTAGAACGCTTCGCCCTTGAACTCATTGGTGCCGGACTTGGTTGCAGCCGTCACCGCGGCGCTCGACACCTGGCCATACTCGGCCTTGTAGTTGCCGCTGATGACCTTGTATTCGCCGATGGCCAACTGCGGGAACGGGTTGCCGGCGCTGCCGGACTGGCCGGCCACGCCGCCACCCTTGACGTAGCTCTTCTGGCCTACGCCGTCGATGTACACGTTGGTGCCGTCGGCATTGGTGGCGCCGCCGCGCAGCGAGGTGTTGCCCTTGGCGTCGCGGGTGAAGATCAGGCCCGGCACCGCGTCGGCGAACTCCAGGAAGTTGCGCGACACCTGCGGGGTGGTCTGGATCTGCTGCAGGCTGACGGTCTTGCCGACTTCGGAGGTGCGCACTTCCTGCAGCAGGGTCGGCGCGACGACGTTGACGGTGTCCAGGTTGGTGGCCGCGGTCGAACCGGGGGTGCTGCTGGCGGCACCGGCAAAGTTCAGCGTCGCGGTCGAGGCCACGGTGACGGTGACCTTCTGGGTCTGGCCGTTGGCGACCACGTCATAGGTACCCGGGTCCAGGCCCATCAGCGAGTAGCTGCCGTCGGCGCGGATGGTGCCACGGCGGACGGTACCGGTGGCCACGTTGGTGGCGGTCACTTCGGTACCTGCCTGGGCGCCGGCAACCTGGCCGCGCAGGCTGGCGTTGGCCGACTGCGCCATGACGTTGGGGGCGGCGGCCAGCATCAGGCAGCTGACCAGTGCGGTGCTCAGCAGCCGGCGCGCCGGCATGCGGAAGGTGGTATGCATCATCAACTCAATCTCCGGGTGGCGGTAACCGCTTGCGCGGTCCCTGCGATCAGTCAAAAAAAAAGAAGGAACGCCTCTGGCTTCAATGGCCGGATGGCGGAGTGGTGGAATCGCGAACTATCAAGCGGGGAACCAGGGTCTGCTTGTCCCCTGTCCCATCCGTGGAGGTGCCGTCCATCAACTGCATCAGACGCGTCATGGCCCGGTCGCCGAGCTCGGCGATGCTGACCTGCATGGTGGTCAGCGACGGGTGGACGAAACGCGCCAGTGGAATGTCATCGAAACCTGCCAGGGCAACATCGGCCGGCACACGGACACCAGCCTGCGTGAACGCGTACAGGCAGCCCAGGGCCATCATGTCGTTGGCGGCGAACACGGCATCGGGCAGCGCTCCGGCTGCCAGCAACTCCTGACCGGCGCGATGGCCGGAAGCTTCGTCGAAATCACCGGGCAGCTCGATGCCTTCGGCGCCACTGCCAAACGCCACCAGCGCGTCACGGAAGCCGCGCAGGCGCTCGCGCGCGTCGAAGTTGAGGTCCGGGCCAGAAATGAAGGCAATGCGGCGGTGGCCGGCGTCCAGCAGGTGGCGGGTCATCGCCATCGCACCGGCGTGGTCGTCGATGCTCAGCACCGGATGGTCCTGCCCGGGCAGATAGGTGTTGATCAACACCGTCGGCAGCGACTGCGGCAGGTTGTCGGTCAGGAAGCCCGGGCTCTCGGCATAGGGCGAGAGCACCAGCAGGCCGTCGACGCGGCCCCGCATGGCACGCAGGGCGGCGCCCTGCTGTTCCTGGTCGCCGTGGTAGCTGGACACCAGCAGGTGCTGGCGGCGGTTGCGGGCCACGCCGTCGATGCCGCGCATCAGTTCGGAGAAGAATTCGCCGTACAGGTCAGGCAGCACCACGCCCACCGTATTGGTGCGGCGGCTGCTCAGGCTGCGGGCGGCGGCATGCGGGGTGTAACGCAGCCGTGCGGCCACCTCCAGCACAAGCTGGCGGACCGGTTCGGCGACATTTTCATGCCCGTTGAGCGCGCGGGAAACCGTGGCCACGGAGACCCGGGCTTCGCGTGCGACGTCTTTGATTGTGATAGCTGCCTTGTTCACGAAGCCGCCCTCCACGGCTTGGACCTACCAGCATTGGCGCGGAATGTAAGCGTTTCCATCTGGGCTTGTAAACAGTCCGTTAGGCGAATGTCCCGAAATGGACATGAAAACCTGTCCGTGGCCAGGCCCTTGCGGACCCGCCAGGACAGTGCGGGACAAGGGCTCAGCCCTGTTCTGACGGGGTATGTGCGCGGATGGACAGCGCGTGGATATCGGTGTCCATCATCGACCCCAGCGCGGCATAGACCGCGCGATGCCGGGCCAACGGAGCCAGTCCGGCGAAGCGTTCACTCACCACATGGACGTTGAAATGGCCGCGCCCGTCGCGCGCGCCGGCATGGCCGGCATGGCGATGGCTGTCATCCTCGATCTCGAGCACGCTGGGTGCCAGCGCCTGCTGCAGCGCATCACGGATCCGCTCGATCCGTTCCGCGTTCACGGCAGGACCTTGCGGAACGGGCGTACCTGCACGCGGGTGTAGACGCCGGCAGCCACGTACGGGTCGGCATCGGCCCAGGCCTGGGCCTGCGGCAACGACTCGAACTGCGCGATCACCACCGAGCCGCTGAAACCGGCCGGGCCCGGGTCTTCACTGTCCACCGCCGGGCACGGGCCGGCCAGCAGCAGGCGTCCCTCGTCGCGCAGCGCGTGCAGCCGCGCCAGGTGTTCCGGCCGCGCCTGCAGCCGCTGCGCCAGCACATCCTGGCCGTCATACCCTTCGATCACATACCACACCGGCATTTCCTCGCTTGCGTTGTCGGGTCCGCAGATTCTAGCCAATGCAGCCCCCGCCCCGGTCCGGCTGGACACTGGCGCGGCAAAGGCTTACCCTAGACTCCATTGCACGTGGCTGGATGCAGCGGCCCGTCGGTTTTTGCGGCCAACGCAGCCCCCGACGACCGTCCCGCTGCTTCAAACCGGACCACCCGGCCGGGCCACGTAGACGACCTCCCCGTAGTTCTGTCGCTGCCGTTTACCGCGGCGCGTCCCGCTGTTTGATATGTGTGGAATCGCGCCGATCCCGGCGTGTCTGGCGCCTTGGGGCTCCGTGGCGTTGGCCCGGCGAACCCGGTGCCGCGACTGGTCCGTTGCAATCCTGATCTCCATTAGATGACTTCCGAACTCGCGCTCGACGCGAACCCGCCAACCCGGCCGCCCGCCCCCCAGCAGCAGGAAATGCCGCTGGCCGTGGTGCATGGGCAACCGGTCCTGCAGATTCCGCAGGACCTGTACATCCCGCCGGACGCGCTGGAAGTCATCCTGGATGCCTTTGAAGGCCCGCTGGACCTGCTGCTGTACCTGATCCGCCGCCAGAACCTGGATGTACTGGACATTCCCGTTGCCGAGATCACCCGGCAGTACGTGGAGTACATCACCGTGATGCGCGAGCTGCGCTTCGAGCTGGCGGCCGAATACCTGGTGATGGCCGCGATCCTGGCCGAGGTGAAGTCGCGGATGCTGCTGCCGCGCCCGGTCAGCGAGGAAGGCGATGAAGCCGACCCGCGCGCCGAACTGGTGCGCCGGCTGCAGGAGTACGAACGCTTCAAGCAGGCCGCCGAGAACATCGACGCCCTGCCCCGCCAGGACCGCGATACCACCGTGGCACATGCCTTCATGCCCGAACGTGCCACGGTGAAGCTGCCGCCGCCGGTGGACCTGAAGGAAATGCTGCTGGCCCTGCACGACGTGCTCAAGCGCGCCGAGCTGTTCAGCGGCCACGCCATCAAGCGTGAGGCACTGAGCGTGCGGCAACGCATGGGCGAAGTGCTGGGACGCCTGGAAGATGGCAAGTTCTATCGTTTTGAAGGGCTGTTCACCGCCGAAGAAGGCAAGCTGGGCGTGCTGGTCACGTTCCTGGCGGTGCTGGAGCTGGCCAAGGAACAGCTGCTGGACATCGTCCAGGAAGAACCGCTGGCGCCGATCTACGTGAAGTCGCTGGCGGCCGGCAACACCAATGCCCCGCTGCAGTTCAGCAGCGAGTTCGACGACAACGACGACGACGCCAATGCAGACGAGTGAGCGCTGACTGCCGATGGATCAATCGCTGATCAACCGCATTGTCGAGGGTGCCCTGCTGGCTTCCAGCCAGCCGCTCACCCTGGCCCAGCTGAAGGACCTGTTCCCGGAAGAGGAACCGGCACCGCCGGGCAGCATCGAACGTGCGCTGGAACGCCTGCGCGAGGCCTGCGAAGGCCGCGGCGTGGAACTGGTCGAGGTCGCCTCCGGCTTCCGCTACCAGGTCACCGGCGAAGTGCATGGCTGGATCAGCCGGCTGTGGACCGAACGCAAGACCCGCTACACCCGTGCCACCCTGGAAACCCTGGCGCTGATCGCCTACCGGCAGCCGATCACCCGCGGCGAGATCGAACAGGTGCGCGGCGTGGCGGTCAGCAGCAACATCATCCAGGCGCTGGAAGAACGCGAGTGGATCCGCGTGGTCGGCCATCGCGACGTGCCCGGCAAACCGGCGCTGTTCGGCACCACCAAGGGCTTCCTGGATTACTTCGGGCTGAAGCGGCTGGACGAACTGCCGCCGCTGTCGGAGCTGAAGGACCTGGGCGAGCTGGAACCGCAGCTTGCCCTGGACCGCGATGCGCCGGCCGTCGCCGGTGCCGAGGGTCCGGACATCTCGGCCGGCGCCGATGGCGCTGCCGCGAACGATGATGCCAGCCTGGCCGGCAGTGACACCCCCGATTCCGCCGATGCAGCCCCTGCGTCGGCCACCGATGAGCAAGCACCTTCGCCCCTCGATGATGGGCACCCCGATTCCGCGCCGGGCGAGCGCGCGGTGCCAGTGAACGAACGCGAAGACAACGCCGTCGCGATGACGACCGTGGCTGTTGACCAAGCCGATTCCGAACCAGAGGCCGACCTCGAAACCGTCGGCCGGAGCAAAACTGATGAGTGACACCCCCCGTAACAAGCTCTCGCTGAAGCGCGAAGCCACCTCCGAACAGTTCAAGCTGGAAGAACGCCTGCACAAGGTGCTCGCCCAGGCCGGCCTCGGCTCGCGCCGCGCGCTGGAACAGCGCATCGCCGAAGGCCTGGTCAAGGTCAACGGTGAAGTCGCGCAGACCGGCATGTCGGTCAAGAGCGGCGACAAGATCGAACTGGATGGCCGCGGCTTCGTCGCCACCGCCCTGGCCGAGCCGTCGCGCGTGCTGGTCTACAACAAGCCGGAAGGCGAAGTGACCACCCGCGATGATCCGGAAGGCCGCCCGACCGTGTTCGAGTCGCTGCCGCCGCTGAAGGGCGCGCGCTGGATCGCCATCGGCCGCCTGGACATCAACACCACCGGCCTGCTGCTGGCCACCACCGACGGTGAGCTGGCCAACGCCATGATGCACCCGTCGTTCGAGGTCGAGCGCGAGTACGTGGTGCGCGTGCGTGCGCCGGAAGGCGAGGAAAAGGTCTCTGACGCCATCGTCGACCGCCTCACCCGTGGCGTCGCGCTGGAAGACGGCCCGGCCAAGTTCGATGAGATCGAACGCATCGGCGGCACCGATTCGCACGACTGGTTCCGCGTCGTGGTGAAGGAAGGCCGCAACCGCGAAGTGCGCCGGCTGTGGGAGTCGCAGGGCTGCCAGGTCAGCCGCCTGAAGCGCACCCGCTATGGCAAGGTGAGCCTGCCGCGCGAACTGGCCCGTGGCCATTCGGTGGAACTGGGCACCACGCAGGTTGAAGCCCTGCGCGCCCAGCTGAAGCTGGAAGAAGGCGCACCGTCGGCACTGACGCTGCAGCCGGTGATCGGCCAGCGCCGCGCGGCCAAGACCACCGTGCGCGTGCGCGAAGGTGGCCGTGGCAACGCCTACGTCAACGGCCACAACACCGCCGACGAAGGCCGCGAGCTGCGTCGTTTCGACAACGTCCGCGAAGACCGCGGCCGTGGTCGCGGCGGCAAGGGTGGCGGCTTCAAGGGTGGCCTGACGGTCAGCGGTGAAGCGGCAGCCAAGCAGTCGCAGAAGCCGTTCAAGCAGCGCGCCCAGAAGAATGATCGTTCGCTGCCGGAAGGCAATCCGGCCGCGTTCCGTACCTGGTACGTGCCGGACGGTGTCAGCACCGGCCCGAGCGGCCATCGCAATGCCGGTCCGGGCGCACGTGGCCCGGGTGCCCGTGGTCCGGGCGCAGGCGGCCAGGGCCGTCCGTACGGCAAGCCGAAGGGCCCGGGCGCAGGTGCCGGTGGCGGCCAGGGCCGTGGCGGCTTTGGTGGTGAAGGCCGTGGCGGCGCAGGCGGCCAGGGTCGTCCGGCCGGTGGCGGCAACCGCTCGCAGGGCCAGGGCAACAAGCACCCGTACGGCCATCCGGGCAACGCCCCGAGCTTCCCGTCCGACCACGCCACCCCGGGCTTCAACCCGTATGGCAGCCCGAAGCCGGCACACGGCGCCCGTCCGGGCGGTCGCGGTCCGGGCGGCGGTAACAACCGCGGCCCGGGTGGTAACCGTGGTCCCGGTGGTCCGGGTGGCAACCGAGGCCCGGGCGGCCCCGGTGGCAACCGCGGTCCCGGCGGCCCGCGCCGCAGCGGCCCGCGCGGCGGCTGATCGGCAGCCACGTTGAAATACAGAACCCCGGCTCCGGCCGGGGTTTTTCTTTGAAAAGGGGACGGAGGGGGATTAAGTCGCTTTCGCCACGCTGTGCGTCGAAGGGCGAAAGCGACTTAATCCCCTCCGTCCCCTTTTGCGTGGCGCTGGAACGCGGCGGGCGTGGTGCCGGTCATGCTGCGGAAAAAGGCGATGAACGGGCTCTCGGCGGAAAAACCAGTGTCCTGCGCAACGTGCCCGATGCGATGGCCAAGCAGCAGCAGCTCCATGGCGCGCATCAGGCGCCATTGCTGGCGCCAGGCCTGGTAGCCCATGCCGGTGTCGCGTTGCATCAACCGGCCGACCGTGCGCACGCTCAGGCCCGCACGCGCGGCGAGCTCACCCAGTTCAGGCGGCAACTGCTCGGCCAGCGGCAGGCAGCGCGCGATGCGTGGATCGCGTGGCAGCGGCAGGTCCATCGGCGCCACCGGTGCGGCGGCGATCTCCAGCACGCACAACGCCAATTGATGGTGCGCGCGTGGCGCCCGCCAGTCATGGTCGAACGGCGCCTGCGCGATCGGTTCCAGCAATGCCTGCAGCAGGGGGCCGACGCCGATGATCGCCGGCTGCTGCGGCAGCCGTGCCGACAACATGGCATCGAAATACAGCGAGCGGTAGTCCACGGCCTGGCGCATCTGTGCGCGATGGCGCAGGCTGCCGGGAATCCATGCCGCGCGCGAGGGCGGCAGCAGGCTGATGCGGTCGCCGAAGGTCAGCCGCGTGCAGCCCTGCCGGGTGTACAGCAACTGCGCGCGCGCGTGCTGGTGCCAACCCGAATCATGATCGGCCAGCGACGACGCGATGCCCAGCACCGGTGCGCTCCAGGCATCCGCATCGAAGTGCGCATCCGGTTGCAGCCACGCCATGTCCGATTTCATCCATTTCCTGGCCGGACCGACAGAGTGCGCCACTACGCCGGCCACCACAATACGCGGCCCTGTCTGCGGAGCACCCGCATGTCGCGTCGCCTGTTGTTGCTCACCATCGCGCTGCTGATGTTCCCCCAGTTGGCGCAGACCCTGTACAGCCCGGCCCTGGCCGACCTCGCCGGGCGCTTCGCACTGCCCCCCGGCGCCGCCAGCCAGGCCATGAGCCTGTACCTGTTCGGTTTTGCCGCCGGTGTCCTGCTATGGGGGCGGCTGGCCGACCATGTCGGTCGTCGCCCTGCCCTGCTCTGCGGCCTGGCCGTGTTCGTACTGGCCGCCTGCGGCGGCCTGCTGGCCAGCACGTTCGGCCAGGTCCTGCTGGCCCAAGCACTGGCCGCACTGGGTGCGGCGGCGGCCTCGGTGGTAACCCAGACCGTACTGCGCGACTACCTGAAGGGGCCGGCGTTGGCGCAGGCGTTCTCGTGGATCGGCATGGCGCTGGCCTTGAGCCCGGCGATCGGGCTGGCACTGGGTGTGCTGCTGGTGGACAGCCATGGCTATGTCGGCGTGCAGGCCGGCCTGCTGCTGATGGTCAGCCTGCTGATGCTCGGATGCGCAACGGGCCTGCGCGAGAGCCGCCCTGCGGAAGTCGCGCACACGCCCCTGCTGCCACTGTTGTGGCAACTGCTGCGTGATCGCTGGATCTGGTCACAGGCGCTGCTGGTGATGGCGTTCAACGTGGCGATGTACAGCTGGTACGCGCTGGGCCCGTTCGTGTTCGAACGCCTGCACTGGCCGCTGGCCTGGTTCGGTGCCAGCGGCGCGCTGCTGGCGCTCGGCTCGGCGCTGGGTGCATGGGGCAATGCTCGCCTGCTGCGCGCAGGCGTTGCCTCCGCCACGCGCATCCGGCTCGCCGCAGGCCTGGTGCTGGCCGGTGGGCTGTTGGCTGCCTTGCTGCACAATCAGCCGGCACTGGTCGCGGCGATGGTACCGGTGGTGGCCGGGTTCGGCCTGGCCATTCCCAATGTGCTGGGCCAGGCCCTGCGCGGATACCCGCACTGCCTGGGCAGCGCGGGCGCCCTGTTCGGCCTGCTCTACTACCTGTTGATCGGCGTGGCGATGGCCGTGGTCGGTGCACTGCAACTGCTGGCGCCGACACTCATCGTGTGCGGCGTGCTTGCCCTGTGGCTGCAGCGGCCGGCACGGCTCAGCGCCGGCTGATGGTGAAGGCGGCGCCGTCCACGCCCAGATCCCAGCCCTTGCCGGTGCCGGACAGGGCCAGCGAGATGTCGCCCTTGGTCATCACCTGCGCGTTGCTGGACTTCACGGCACCCGCATGCGCGCCAACCGAGGCGTAGGTGCCCAGCAGCTCGTTGACGCTGACGGCGCCGGTGAAGCTGCCACGGCCATTGGTGATCTTCGACTTGCCCACGGTCAGGCCGCCGCCCTTCACTTCGATACGCACCGGCAGGCTGGTGCCGTTGCTGCAGCTGACCGTGCCGTTGCCGGAAGCGGTCTTGTAGATCAGTGACCAGCCGGACAGGTTGTAGCGCAGCTGGCAATCGAGGTTGCCGGCGGCGTGCGCGGCCGGGGCCAGCGTAGCAGCGGACAGGGCCAGCAGCAGGGCGAAGGGCATGTTCATGGCAGGACTTCCAGTTCGGTCGGACTGCCGGCGAATCTAGCAGCGCGCGCGTGCACGCTGGATGCAGGCGCGCGCGCTGCGTGGCAGGCATTCAGCCGCCGTCGTGCTGTTTCAGGCCTGCTCGTCCAGATGGAAGGCATCAGCATCGAGCATCGCAGGGAAACGCGCGCGATGTGCAGCCAGTGCTTCGGCCGAAATGGTGGTGGTCACCACCTGTTCGCGTTCGCGGATCTCCACCTGCGGCTGGCCGAGGAAGTCGATCACCGCGCTGTCGCCGGCGTAGTGCAGCTGGTTGCCGTCCACGCCGACGCGGTTCACCGCCGCCACGAAGCACAGGTTCTCGATCGCCCGCGCACGCAGCAGGGTCTTCCATGCATAGGCGCGCGCCGACGGCCAGTTGGCGACGAAGATCTGCAGGTCGAAATCCAGCTGCTGCGGGCGTTCGACGTTGTAGCGGTTGCGGCAGAACACCGGGAAACGCAGGTCGTAGCAGACCTGCGGATTGATCCGCCAGCCCTTCCATTCCACGCTCAGGCGCTCACGGCCGGCGGCATAGCGCTCGTGCTCGCCGCCGTAGCGGAACAGGTGGCGCTTGTCGTAGTACTGCAGGCCGCCCTCTGGCGTTGTGAACAGCAGGCGGTTGTAGACGCCGTTGCCCTCGCGCAGCTGCACGCTGCCGATCACTGCCGCGTTCAAGGCCCTGGCCTGTTCGCGCACCCAGGCCACGGTCGGCCCGTCCATTCCTTCGGCCTGGGCGATGGCGTCGTTGGAGAAGCCACTGGTGAAGGTCTCCGGCAGGATCACCAGGTCGGTGCTGCCGGCCAGCGGTGCCAGCAACGCACCGTAGTAGGCGCGGTTGCCGGCCGGGTCATGCCAGCGGGTGTCGCCCTGGACGAGGGAAATGCGCAGGTCCTGCATGTCCGTGTCTCCGCTCACAGAAGGCGCAGGCGTTCGATCGCCGCGTCCATGGTCGCTTCATTCTTGGCAAAGCACAGGCGCACCAGGCGCTGGCCGGCCGGCGGAGTCTCATAGAACGGCGACAGCGGAATGGCGGTGACGCCCTTCTCGATGGTCAGCCACTTCACGAACTCATGGTCCGGCAGGTCGCTGATCGCCGAATAGTCGACCAGCTGGAAGTAGCCACCCGGGACCGGCAGCGCTTTCAGGCGGGTGCCGGCCAGCTGCTCACGGAAGCGGTCGCGCTTGGCCTGGTAGAACGCGCCCAGTTCCAGGTGGTGTTCGGGTTCGTCGCGGATCATCGCGGCGAAGCCATGCTGCGCCGGGCCGAAGCTGGTGAAGGTGTTGTACTGGTGCACCTTGCGGAACTCGGCGGTCAGCGCCGGCGGGGCGATCGCATAGCCGATCTTCCAGCCGGTGCAGTGGTAGGTCTTGCCGAAGCTGGAGATGACGAACGCGCGCTCGCGCAGTTCCGGGTAGCGCAGCGCCGATTCATGGCGGCGGCCGTCGTAGATGATGTGTTCGTACACCTCATCGGAGATCAGGTAGATCTGCGTGCCGCGCAGCAGTTCGGCCAGCGCCTGCATGTCCTGCGCCGACAGCATCGCACCGGACGGATTGTGCGGGGTGTTGACGATCAGCATGCGGGTGCGCGGGGTGATCGCTGCGCGCACGCGGTCCCAATCGACCGCGAACGTCTGCGGATCGAGCGACACATGTACGGCCCTGGCTCCGGCCAGGTCGATCGCCGGTTCGTAGCAGTCATACGCCGGGTCCAGCACGATCACTTCCTCGCCGGCACGCACCACGGCGTGGATGGCGTTGAAGATGGCCTCGGTGCCACCGCTGGTGACGGTGATCTCGCTGTCCGCATCGACCTGCGCGCCGTAGCAGTCCAGCGCCTTCTGTGCGATGGCCTGGCGCAGCGGCGCCACGCCGGTCATCGGCGGATACTGGTTCAGCCCGGCGGCCATCGCCCTGGCGGTCTCGTCGATCAGGCGCTGCGGCGCCGAAAAGTCCGGGAAACCCTGGCCCAGGTTGACCGCGCCGTGTTCGGCGGCGAGCTGGGACATCACGGTGAAGATCGTGGTACCGACCTTGGGCAGCTTGGTGGTGGGTTGCATCGGCCTGGGGATATGGGGAGACAGCCCCTGAGTTTACGCAATCCCTGCCTCGGTAGTGCCGGCCGCCGGCCGGCAACCTCGGCCACTCTGCGACGCTTGGCCGCATCTGCCGGCCAGCGGCCGGCACTACCCTGTGAATTCACCGCTACAATTGCCGCCGCACTCCGGCATGAAGACCTTTGCCCCTTGAACACCCCTGCATTGCTGGCTGCCAGCGGCCTGAGCTTCTCCCGCAATGACGAGCCGGTGTTCGGCCCGCTGGACTTCCATGTGGACGCCGGCGAAGCCCTGCTGGTGCAGGGCGGCAATGGCGCCGGCAAGACCACCCTGCTGCGCGTGCTGGCCGGCCTGGCCCGGCCCGGTGCCGGCCAGGTGCGGATCGACGGCAAGCCGGCCAGCAATGCCGAGCGCGCGCGCTATGTCGCCTACCTCAGCCACCTGCCAGCGCTGAAACCGGACCTCGGCACGCTGGAAAACCTGCATTTCCTGTGCGGCCTGCACGGACGGCGTGCGCGGCAGATGCCCGGCAACGCGCTGGCCATCGTCGGCCTGGCCGGTTGTGAGGACACCCTGGTACGGCATCTGTCGGCCGGACAGAAGCGGCGGCTGGCACTGGCGCGCATCTGGCTGTCGCCGGCGCCGTTGTGGCTGCTGGACGAACCCTATGCCAACCTCGACCTGGAGGGCATCACCCTGGTCAACCGGATGATCTCGGCGCACCTGCGCGCCGGCGGCGCTGCGCTGGTCACCACCCACGGTGCCTATGCCGCACCGCCGGTGCGCACCCGCCAGCTCGACCTCGGCGGTGCCGCGTGATCGCGCCGGGCACCGAACCGGGCCTGTGGCAGACCGCAGGCGCCCTGCTCAAGCGCGACCTGCGCCTGCTCTGGCGCCGCCGCGGCGATGCGCTGCAACCGCTGCTGTTCGCGGTGCTGGTGGTGGTGCTGTTCGCCCTGGCCCAGGGCCGCGAACCACAGCTGTTGGCCGCCACCGCCGGTGCAGTGCTGTGGCTGGCCGTGCTGCTGGCCGGACAGCTGTCGCTGGATTCGCTGTTCCGCTCCGACGCCGAGGATGGCTCGCTGGAACAATGGCTGCTGGCGCCGGTGCCGCTGGCCTGGCTGGTGCTGGTGCGCGTGCTGCTGCATTGGGCCACCACTGCGCTGCCGCTGATCGTGGTCAGCCCGCTGCTGGCCGAAATGCTGCATCTGCCGCATGACCAGCTGCCGATGTTGCTGGCATCGTTGCTGCTGGGCACGCCGTTGCTGAGCCTGATCGGTGGCGTGGTCGCTGCACTGACCGTTGGCATCCGACGCTCTGGTATTCTCGTGGCGCTGCTGTCGTTGCCGCTGTACGTGCCGGTGCTGGTATTCGGTGCAGGCAGCCTGGCGGCAGCCGGACGCGGACAGGATCCAGTCGGCGCGCTGCTGATGCTGGGCGCCGGCCTGCTGGTCGCGCTGGTGCTGGCGCCGCTGGCCACTGCCGCTGCAATACGTATTTCTCTGAGTTGACCGAGCTGAGAGCCAATCCACCCCTGCTGGATAGCCGCCACGCATGAATCCGATTGTCCGCTGGTTCCACCAACTCGGTTCGCCCCCCACGTTCGACCGTTTCGCTGCCCGCTGGTCGCGGGTGTTCTACCTCGCGGCGGTGCCGGTGCTGCTGGTCGGCATGTGGCAGGCGCTGCTGGTGGTGCCACCGGAAGCCAAGCAGCTGGACAGCTTCCGCATCCTCTACATCCACGTGCCCAGTGCCTGGATGAGCCTGTTCGTCTTCGCGCTGATGGCGCTGTATGCGGCCATCGCACTGATCTGGCGGATCAAGGTCTGCGAGATCCTGTCCATGGCCTGCGCGCCGATGGGTGCCGGCTTCACCCTGATCACCCTGTTGACCGGCAGCATCTGGGGCAAGGGCACCTGGGGCACCTGGTGGGACTGGGACCCGCGCATGACCAGCGAGCTGGTGCTGCTGTTCCTGTACCTGGGCGTGATCGGCCTGTACCACGCCATCGAGGACCGCCGCAGCGCCGCACGTGCGGCCGGCCTGCTGGCCATCGTCGGTGTCAGCCTGCTGCCGGTGATCCGCTACTCGGTGGACTGGTGGGGCGGCCTGCACCAGCGCCAGTCGATCAACGTATTCGGTGAATCGGCGATCAGCAGCGCGATGATCGCGCCGCTGTGGTGGATGGTGATCGGCACCAAGTTCTGGTTCGCTGGTTCGGTGCTGGCCAAGGCCCGCGCCGACAATCTCGACCGCGAGGCCGGCAAGGCCTGGGTCGGCGGCCGCGTCGATGCCGGACGCCCGGCCCGGGAGGCCCAGCCATGACCCACCTGCCCTATGTGATCGGTGCCTACGCGGTGTTCGTGCTGGTGCTCGGCGCCGATGCCATCGGTTCGTGGCTGCGCCTGCGCGTGGCGCGCCGGCTGGCACTGGCCCGCCAGCAGCGCCAGCAGACCCGCGCCGGCAGGCAGGACGCAGCGGCGCCGTTGTCGACGGAGCTGGAACGATGACCCCGGTACAGCGCCGCCGCCTGGTGTGGGTGCTGCTGGCCCTGCTCGCCTCCGGCCTGGCCACCGCACTGGTGGCGATGGCACTGGAGCGCAACATCGCCTACCTGTACACGCCGTCGGAAGTGCTGCGCGGCGATGTCGATGCACAGTCGCGCTTCCGCCTCGGTGGCATGGTGGTGAAAGGTTCCTTCAACCGACCGGTCGGCTCGCTGGAGGCGCGCTTCGAGGTGACCGACGGCGACGCGCAGCTGGCGGTGACCACGTCGCGGATCCTGCCGGACATGTTCGCCGAAGGCACGGCGGTGGTCGCCAGCGGCCGCCTGCAGGACGGCACCTTCGTCGCCGACGAGGTGCTGGCCAAGCACGATGAGAAGTACGTGCCGAAGGAAGTGGCCGACAAGATGGGCGACGCCCATCGCAAGCACGACGTGCCGATGACGGCACCCGAGGTGCGCTGAGTGCTGCCCGAACTGGGTCAGATCCTGCTGCTGTGCGCGTTGCTGGCCTCGCTGCTGCAGGCCGGCCTGCCGCTGGTCGGTGCGCAGCGCAACAATACGGCGTGGATGGCGGTGGCACGACCTGCCGCGTTCGCGCAGCTGCTGCTGGTCGCCGGCGCGTTCGCGGTACTGACCGCCGCGTTCGTGCAGCAGGACTTCTCGGTGCGCTACGTGGCCGAGAACTCCAATACGCTGCTGCCGATGGTCTACCGCTACTCGGCGGTCTGGGGCGCGCACGAGGGCTCGCTGCTGATGTGGGCGCTGGTGCTGGCGCTGTGGACCGGCGCGGTGGCGCTGTTCTCGCGGCACTTGCCGGCACCGGTGCAGGCGCGCGTGCTGGCGGTGATGGGCGTGGTCAGCGTCGGCTTCCTCGCCTTCCTGATCTTCACCTCCAACCCGTTCCTGCGCCTGAACCCGGCACCGCTGGAAGGCCGCGACCTCAATCCGCTGCTGCAGGACCCGGGGCTGATCATCCATCCGCCCATGCTGTACCTGGGCTATGTCGGCTTCGCGGTGCCGTTCGCCTTCGCGGTTGCCGCACTGCTGGAAGGCCGCGTGGACGCACGCTGGCTGCGCTGGACGCGGCCATGGACCAACGTCGCCTGGGGCTTTTTGACCCTGGGCATCGCGCTGGGCAGCTGGTGGGCCTATTACGAGCTGGGCTGGGGCGGCTGGTGGTTCTGGGACCCGGTGGAGAACGCCAGCTTCATGCCGTGGCTGGTCGGTGCGGCATTGATCCATTCGCAGGCCGTCACTGAAAAGCGCGGCACCTTCGGCAGCTGGACCCTGCTGCTGGCGATCGCCGCCTTCGCGCTGTCGCTGCTGGGCACGTTCCTGGTGCGCTCCGGCGTGCTGACCAGCGTGCATTCGTTCGCCGCCGATCCCTCGCGCGGCTTGTTCATCCTGGTGTTCCTGTCGGTGCTGGTCGGTGGCAGCCTGCTGCTGTACGCGCTGCGTGCCAGCCAGCTGAGCGTGGACGCCGAGGACCCACGCCGTGGCTTCACCGCCACCTCGCGCGAGACCCTGCTGCTGGCCAACAACCTGCTGCTGGCCACCGCCTGCGCGATGGTACTGCTCGGCACGCTGTACCCGCTGCTGGCCGATGCGCTGTCGCTGGGCAAGATCTCGGTCGGCCCGCCCTACTTCGGCAGCCTGTTCCTGCTGCTGATGGCGCCGATGATCCTGTTGCTGCCGTTCGGCCCGCTGGTGAAATGGCAGCGTGACCAGCCCTCGCGCGCCTTCGCGCTGCTGGCACCGTGGCTGGGCCTGGCGCTGCTGCTGGGCGCGCTGGCCTGGTGGCAGGCGCCGCAGAACGGCTGGAAGGCCGGCATCGGCGTGGCCGCTGCGGCCTGGGTCGCGCTCGGCACCGCACGCTTCGTCTGGCAGCGCCTGCGCGGCAATGGCCGCTTCACCGCCGAAATGCTCGGCATGATCGTCGCCCACGCCGGCATTGCCGTGTTCCTGGCCGGCGCGCTGCTGGTGGAGGCGCTGAACGTGCAGCGCGAAGTGGCGCTGGCACCGGGCCAGCAGCTGGTGGTCGGTCGCCACGAAGTGCGCTTCGAGGGCGTGGACCATCGCGAAGGCCCCAACTTCATCGCCGACCGCGGCCGCCTGCGCGTGTTCCGCAACGGCCGCGAGCTGGCCCTGCTGCACCCGGAGAAGCGCCAGTACGCCAGCGGGGGCCAGGTGATGACCGAGGCCGGCATCGATGCACGCTTCAATGGTGATGTCTACGTGGCATTGGGCGAGCCGCTGGGCAACAATGCATGGGCGGTCCGGGTGCACATCAAGCCGTACGTGCGCTGGATCTGGCTGGGCGCGCTGTTGATGGCCCTGGGCGGATTCATCGCCGCCGCCGACCGCCGTTTCCGTCGTCCGTAGGAGTTTCCATGTCCGAGTCCCCCGCCCCGCGCCCCTCCCGCCCGCTGCCGCCGGTAGCCATCGTGATCGGCGTGCTGTTCTTCTTCGGCCTGCTCGGGCTGATGATCTACGGGGTGATGAAATCAGGCGATCCGCAGCGCGACGTACTGCCGTCGGCACTGATCGACAAACCGGCGCCGGCATTCGCGCTGCCGGTGCTGCACGACCCGGAAATGATCGTGCACAGCGACGACCTGCGCGGCGCGCCCTACCTGCTGAACGTGTGGGGCAGCTGGTGCGCGGCCTGCCGCGAAGAACACCCGGTGCTGACCCGCTTCGCGGAAAGCAAGCGTGTGCGCGTGATCGGCTACAACTGGAAGGACGACCCGACCGACGCGTTGCACTGGCTGGAACAGCTGGGCAACCCGTTCATGGTCGTGCTCAGCGACGTGGAAGGCCGCACCGCGATCGACTGGGGCGTGACCGCCGCACCGGAAACCTTCCTGGTCGACGGCAGCGGCATCGTGCGCTGGAAGTACAGCGGTGCGATGACCCAGCGCGTGGTCGACGAGAAGCTGATCCCGGCGCTGCAGAAGATCGAGAAGGCCCAGGGCAGTGCCGGCAACACCCTGCATACGGCGCCCTGAACCCATGCGCTGGCTGCGGGCGTTGCTGCTCCTGATGCTGCCGCTGGCCGCGCTGGCCCAGCAGCCGCTGCACGATCCGCAGCCGCTGCAGTTCCGCGATGACGCCGAGGAACGCCGCTTCCATGACCTGGCCGCACAGCTGCGCTGCGTGCAGTGCCAGAACCAGTCGCTGGCCGATTCCAACGCGCAGATCGCCCAGGACCTGCGCCGCGAGGTGCTGCAGCTGATGCAGCAGGGCCACGACGACGCACAGATCAAGCAGTTCCTGGTCGCGCGCTACGGTGAGTTCGTGCTCTATCAACCACCGTTGCAGCCGGGCACCTGGCTGCTGTGGGGTGGCCCCCTGCTGGTGCTCGGCGCCGGTGCACTGGTGGTGCTGGGCATCGTCCGCCGACGTGGACGCACCGTCGGCGCGGCGCCGGCCGGCAAGGCCGATGAAGGAGACGAATGGTGAACCATTGGCTGCCGGTGCTGGCCGGTCTGGTTGCTGCGCTGATGGCAGCACTGGTGCTGTGGCCGTTGCGCCACCACGGCCGTCGCGGTTTCGTGGTCGGCGTGTTCGCACTGGGCGTGGCCGGTGCCTGCCTGTATCTGCTGGTCGGTGACCCAAGGACGGCACAGATTCAACCGCCCCCGTCGGCAGCCACCCTGCGCGATGGCGTGCAGGCCCTGCAGGACGCACTGGAACGAGACCCGCAGCGGGCTGATGGCTGGGCGCTGCTGGGCCGGTCGCAGGCCGAACTGGGCAACGCCGCAGCCGCGGCGGATGCCTTCGCGAGGGCCGCCGCATTGGCACCGGAGGATCCGGGCGTGCTGGTGGAAGCCGCGCAGGCGCGCGCGCAGGCTGATGCCGGCAAGCAGTTCGATGACACCGCAATGGCCTGGTTGCAGCAGGCGCGCGCACAGGCTCCCGATGCCGAGCGCGCCAGCTGGCTGCTGGGCATCGCCCTGCGCCAGCGCGGAAAGAACGCCGAGGCCGCGGATGTGTGGAGCGGCCTGCTGCCACGACTGGAGCCGGGTGCCGCGCAGGCGCTGCAGGCACAGATCGCCATCGCGCGCGAGGCCGCCGGCCAGGCGCCCGATGCTGCGCCCGCGTCGCCACCGGCACTGCTGCAGGTGCGTGTGCACCTGCCTGCGTTGAAGGGCACCGAGTGGCCGGCCAGCACCCAGGTATTCGTGTTGGCCCGCGCCGTGGGTGGACCACCGATGCCGGTGGCCGCGCGCAAGCTGCCCCTGGCCGGATTCCCGGACACGGTCGGGCTGGGCGACGGTGACAGTCCGATGCCGACCGCACCGCTGTCGGCCCATCGCGAAGTGGAAGTGGTGGCACGCATCTCGCGCAGCGGCAGCGCCAACCGCAGCGAGGACGACCTGCAGAGCGTTCCGGTGAAGGTAAGCCTGCCGCATGAAGGCGTGGTGGAACTGCGGTTCCCTTGACGCTCCGCCCGGTAGTGCCGGCCGCTGGCCGGCAACCTCACGTTTCCACGATGGGCGTCTGCCCAAATCAGGTTTCCGCCTCAGGTGTTGGCCGGCGAACTCAGCGGCGGCCGCACCAGGTCGCGGTGGAAGAAATAGATTTCCTGCACCAGGAAGCGCCAGCTGGTGTGGAAGCTGCGGAAGCGCGTGCTGGGCGTGGACGAGGCCAGCGCATCGATGCCCAGCGCCTTGCTCAGGCGCAGCGCGCGCGCCATGTGCAACGGGTCGCTGACGATGATCACCCGGTGCAGGTCGCGCTGGTCCATCAGCCGCTTGGCCTCGACCAGGTTCTGCACGGTGTTGCGCGAGGCGGTCTCGATCAGGATCGCATCGTCCGGGACGCCATGCTTGAGCGCATAGCGCCGCGCCACCTGCGATTCGGAAAAGCGCGCGCCGGTGCCACCGTAGCCGCCGGTGAAGATCAGCAGTGGCGCGTACCGGGCTTCATAGAGATCCAGGCCATGACGGATGCGTTCTTCGAATACCGGCGACGGCTTGGCGTCATAGGCCGCCGCACCGAGCACGATGATGGCGTCGGCCTTGGCTGCCTGGTCGCGCTCCCCCACCCAGACGATCCAGGCGGTCACGCCCAGCAGCCAGACCACCAGCAGCACGAACAGCCGCCACAGCCAGCCCAGCAGGCCGGTGCGGGGCCGGTGCCGGTCGCGGCTCAAGGCGCCCCCCAACGCAGCGCGGGCAGGTCGACATTGCCACCGGACAGCACCAGGCCCACCCGCAGGCCGGCGAACCGCTGCGGCTGTGCCAGCACCGCGGCCAGCACGGTGGCCGAGGACGGCTCGACCACCTGCTTGAGCACCTCCCACAGCAGGCGCATCGCGGCCATGGTGGCGGCGTCGTCGACCACGATCACCTCGACGCCGGCCGCGCGCAGCAGCGCGAAGTTGGGGGCGCCGATCAGGGTACGCAGGCCGTCGCAGATGGTGTCAGGGGTGAACGCGCCCTGGCGCTCGCCTGCGGCCAGCGAGCGCGCGGTGTCGTCGGCACCGGCCGGTTCGGCCAGCACCAGCCGGGTCTGGGGACTGGCGAACTGCAGGGCCCGGGCGGTACCGCTGGCCAAGCCGCCCCCTCCGACTGGGACTACCAGCACGTCGAACGGACCGTCGCTGTGCAGCAGCTCCAGGGCCGCGGTGCCCTGCCCGGCCATCACCGCCGGGTCCGCATAGGGATGGACCAGGGTCGCGCCGGTATCAGCCTGTACTTTGGCGCAGGCGGCCTCGCGGTCGGCGATGGTCGGCGGGCAGCGCCAGAGCGTGGCACCGTGGCGGGCGATGTTGGCCAGCTTGGCCGCCACCGCACCTTCGGGCACCACCACGTGGCAGGGAATGCCACGGGTGCGCGCGGCCAGGGCCAGGGCAGCGCCGTGGTTGCCGGACGAATGGGTGACCACGCCGGCACGGGCGCGATCGGCATCCAGCGACCACACCGCGTTGCAGGCCCCGCGGAACTTGAATGCGCCGCCGCGCTGCAGGTGCTCGGCCTTGAACGCCAGCTGCGCGCCGGCCAGCGCATCAAGCGTGCGCGAGCGCAGCACCGGGGTCACGCTGGCGTGCGGCGCGATCCGCGCAGCGGCAGCCAGGACATCGTCGGCACGGGGCAACAGTGAATCGCTCATGACGCAAGATTAACGTATGGCCCCACGCTGGCGACCCCGGCACAGGTCATGCCAGCATGAGGGCCTTCACCTCCATTCATCCTGGGCAGTGAAGTTAAGGGCCGATTCAACGCCTGCGCACGAAGCTGACTGCACAACCCGTCCTCTGGGGGGACCCACCATGAAAACGCGCCTGATGCTTGCCGGTGGCCTGTTGCTGGCCCTGACCGGCTGCACCACCTACGACTATGTCGGCGGTGGCCGCAGCGGCAGCTACTACCACGGTGCGCCGTCGGTGGAGTACCGCTACCCGGCCGGCTATCCCTACAACTACGGCTACCCTTACTACGGCAGCTATGGCGGCTACTACGGCGGCTATGGCAATCCGTACTACTCGCGCCCGATCTACCGCCCGCCGCACAACCACCGTCCGCCACCGCGCCCTCCCGGCAACGGTGGCGAGAACCGTCCGCCGCCGCCGCCGCGGACGTCGTACAACGGCGGTTCGCCGTGGCGGAACATGGACTCGATGCGTCGCCCGCCGCAGTCGAACATCCAGCCGTCGGCGCCGCCACCGCCGGCCCGTCCGACCCCGGCGCCGAGCGCGCCGAGGATGAACGGTTCCCCGTGGCGCAACATGGATCGTGGGACGCAGCGCACAGTTGAGCGCTGAACCGTCTTGCATTTCACCCGGTCCAGGTTGCACTCTACGGAACCGGTGACGGCCCGCGTCACAAAGTGACAAAAAGCGAGACGGGCCGCCGCAAAAATCTCTACGTCGATATCCGACAGGAACATCTGGATCCCCCCTGTTCCGGCCCTGTCGGATGTCGGCACCTCTGAAGACAGACGGCCCCGCACTGCGGGGCCGTCTGTTTTGCCGGGTCGCCAACCGGAGAGAGCCCCAGCGTCGGTAGATCCACGCCATGCGTGGTCGGGCCTTTCCCGGCAATCCCAAAAAAACAGGGCCGGACAGTCCCCCGACTGCCGGCCCTCTGCTCCCCCACCGTGCGCCTGTACCGGCCCCTGTTCCAATTCCGGTCACGGGCGCCTGCGGCGCCAGCCACGGTGGGTGCTATTGGGTTATCTGCAAAAATCCTGCCAACTTTAGGGCTGATTTCGACGCCGGCCGGCCGGCACCGACGCCGCGGCCCCGAATGGCGCTAAAATCGCCACCCCGGCGCCGCCCCGGCCGCGCCCGCCCCCAGCTGAACAGCCCCATGAACCCGTCCTTCCATCGTTACGACGTCATCGTCATCGGCGGTGGCCACGCCGGCACCGAAGCCGCGCTGGCCGCGGCCCGTACCGGCGTGCGCACCCTGCTGCTGACCCACAACATCGAAACGGTGGGCGCGATGAGCTGCAACCCGGCCATCGGAGGCATCGGCAAGGGCCACCTGGTCAAGGAAATCGACGCCCTCGGTGGTGCGATGGCGCATGCCGCGGACCGTGCCGGCATCCAGTGGCGCACCCTCAACGCCTCCAAGGGCCCGGCCGTGCGCGCCACCCGCTGCCAGGCCGACCGCAACCTGTACCGCATGGCGATCCGCGCCATCGTTGAAGGCCAGGCCAACCTGACCGTGTTCCAGGCGGCCGTCGATGACCTGGTCATCAACGGCGACGCCGTGCGCGGGGTCATCACCCAGACCGGCCTGCGCTTCGATGCCGAGGCCGTGGTGCTGACCGCCGGCACCTTCCTGGCCGGCAAGATCCATGTCGGCCCGACTCAGTACGCCGCCGGCCGCATGGGCGACCCGCCGGCCACCACGCTGGCCGCGCGCCTGCGCGAGCGCCCGTTCCAGGTGGACCGCCTGAAGACCGGCACGCCGCCGCGCATCGACGGCCGCTCGCTGGACTACAGCGTGATGGATGAGCAGCCCGGCGACTCGCCGCGCCCGGTGATGTCCTTCCTGGGTTCGGTGGACGAGCATCCGCAGCAGGTCAGCTGCTGGATCACCCACACCACCGAACAGACCCACCAGATCATCCGCGACGCGCTGCACCGCTCGCCGCTGTACAGCGGCCAGATCGAAGGCATCGGCCCGCGCTACTGCCCGTCCATCGAGGACAAGGTGGTGCGCTTCGCCGAGAAGGCCAGCCACCAGATCTTCGTCGAACCCGAAGGCCTGGGCATCGTCGAGATCTACCCCAACGGCATCTCCACCTCGCTGCCGTTCGACGTGCAGCTGGAGATGGTGCGCAGCATCCGCGGCTTCGGCAACGCGCACATCACCCGCCCCGGCTACGCGATCGAGTACGACTTCTTCGATCCACGCGGGTTGAAGGCTTCGCTGGAAACCAAGCTGGTCAACGGCCTGTTCTTCGCCGGCCAGATCAACGGCACCACCGGCTATGAAGAAGCCGCCGCGCAGGGCCTGCTGGCCGGCCTCAACGCCGCACGCCAGGTGCGTGGGCTGGACGGCTGGTGCCCGCGTCGCGACGAGGCCTACCTGGGCGTGCTGGTGGATGACCTGATCACCCACGGTACCAACGAGCCGTACCGCATGTTCACCAGCCGCGCCGAGTACCGCCTGCAGCTGCGCGAGGACAATGCCGACCAGCGCCTGACCCCGGCCGGCCGCGAGATGGGCCTGGTGGATGACCAGCGCTGGAGCGCGTTCGAGACCAAGCAGGCCGCCGTCGCCGCCGAGCGCGCGCGCCTGGGCGCGCTGTGGGCGACCCCGGCCAATGCGCTGGGCCGCGAAGTGCAGGACACGCTGGGCGTGGCGGTCAGCCGCGAAACCAACGTGCTGGACCTGATCAAGCGCCCCGAGCTGGATTACGCGCAGCTGATGCAGGTGCCGTCGCTGGGCCCGGCCGTGGCCGACGCCAAGGTGGCCGAGCAGGTGGAGATCGGCGTGAAGTACGCCGGCTACCTGGACCGCCAGCGCGAGGAGATCGAGCGCCAGCAGCGGCATGAAGCCACGCCGATCGCTGAAGCCTTCGACTACGCCACGGTGCGCGGGCTGTCGGCCGAAGCCCTGCAGAAGCTGGAACGCGTGCGTCCGCAGACCATCGGCCAGGCGCAGCGCATCCCGGGCATGACCCCGGCGGCAATCTCGCTGCTGCTGGTGCACCTGGAGCGTGCACGCCGCGGCCGCGTGGCGTAGGCAGCACCGTCCGCTTCTGGTGGGTGCCGACCTTGGTCGGCACATGAATCTGCCTTGGTGGGTGCCGACCTTGGTCGGCACATGGGTCTGCCTTGGTGGGTGCCGACCTTGGTCGGCACATGTGTCTGCCTTGGTGGGTGCCGACCTTGGTCGGCACGAATCATCAGATCGCGACACTCCATGCTTCCGTGCCGACCAAGGTCGGCACCTACCAGAGCAGGGCGCGTTACCGTGCGTCTGCGCCACCGCCCAGCACCTTGAACAGCGTCACCCGGTTTCCCGCTTCCTGCTGCTGCAGCGCGATCAGGTCCTGCTGCGCGGCAAACAGGCTGCGCTGCGCATCCAGCGCCTGCAGATAGCCGTCCAGCCCGGTGCGATAGCGCGCCTCGGCCAGCGTGTAGCTGCGCTGGCTGGCGGCGACCAGTGCCCGTTGTGCCTCCATCTGCGCGCCCAGGTGATCGCGCGTGGCCAGGGCATCGGCCACTTCACTGAAGGCCTGCTGGATCGCCTTCTCGTACTGAGCGATGCCGATGTCCTTGCCAATCTTCGAGGCATCCAGTGAGGCCTTCAACGCGCCGGCGTGGAAGATCGGCGCCGTGATGCTGGGCGCGAACGACCAGCCGCGGGTGCCGGCCGAGAACAGCGTCGACAACGCGGTGGAGCTGTGGCCGTAGTTGGCAGTCAGCGTCAGCGTCGGGAAGAACGCGGCGCGCGCGGCGCCGATATCGGCGTTGGCCGCCTGCAACGCGTGTTCGGCGGACAGCACGTCCGGACGCTGCAGCAGCACGCTCGAGGGCAGGTTGGAAGGCAACGGCGCCAGCGCCACGGTGCCGTCCAGTGCCTGCGCGCTGGGCAGCAATGCCGCGTCCAGCGGAGCACCCACCAGTAACTGCAGCGCATCACGATCCTGCGCCTGCTGGGTCTGCAGCCTGGCCAGCGCAGCGCGCGCGGCGTCCACACTGGTCTGCACCTGCGACAGGTCCAGGCCCGAGGCCAGGCCTTGTGCATGGCGGGCCTCGGTGCGCTGCAGGGTCTGCTGCTGACTGTCCAGCGTCTGCCGGGTGAACGCCAGCGACTGCTCGTCGGCCGCCAGCGCCAGCCAGGCCGTGGCCACTTCTGCCACCAGGCTGGTGCGCGCCGCACGCTGGTTCTCGGCACTGGCCAGCCAGTTCTGCAGCGCCTCGTTCTTCAGGCTGCGGATGCGCCCGAACAGGTCCAGTTCCCAGCTGCTGATGCCGACCTGCACGTTATCGGATTCGGTCACCTGGCTGACGCCGATCTCGCTGTTGGCATCACTCACCCGCGAGCGGGTGATGCTGCCGCTGGCATCCACCGACGGCAGCAGCGCCGCGCGCTGGATGCGGTACTGCGCGCGTTCCTTCTCCACCTGCAGCACCGCCACGCGCAGGTCGCGGTTGTTCTGCAGTGCCAGCGCGATGACCTGCTGCAGGCGCGGCTCCAGGAACACCTCGCGCCAGGCCGGCATCGCCAGTGCTGGCCCGGTCTCGCCGGTGGCGGCATTGGCGAACTGTGCCGGCACCGGCGCCTCGGGGCGCTGGTAGTGCGGGGCCATGCTCACGCAGCCGCCCAGCACGGTGGTCATCGTTGCGGCCGCCAGGGCGCACAGCAGCATCGGCTTCATGGGCGTGCCTCCGGGGCAGTGGCGTCGGCCGGCGCGCGGCCCGGGAACAGGCGGCGCACCAGCAGGTAGAACAACGGCACGAAGAACATGCCCAGCACCATCGAGGCGACCGTACCGCCGGCCACGCCGGTACCCAGCGAACGGCGCGCGGCCGAACCGGCGCCGGTGGCGAACACCAGCGGCAGCACACCCATCAGGAATGCCAGCGAGGTCATCACGATCGGGCGCAGCCGCAGGTAGACCGCCTGCAGGATCGCGTCGCGGGTGCTCCTGCCCTGCTGCTCGAGGATGCGCGCGAACTCGACGATCAGGATGCCGTTCTTCGCTGCCAGGCCAATCGTGGTCAGCAGGCCGACCTGGAAGTACACGTCGTTGTTGAGGCCACGCAGGTTCATCATCAGCACGGCGCCGAACACGCCCACCGGCACTGCCAGCATCACCGCGAACGGTACCGCCCAGCTTTCATACAGCGCGGCCAGGCACAGGAACACGAACAGCAGCGAGATGGCATACAGCATCGGCGCCTGGTTCCCCGACAGCTGTTCCTGGTAGGCCATGTCCGACCAGGCATGGCTGAAGCCTTCCGGCAGCGTGTCGGCCAGGCGTGCGATCTCGGCCATCGCCTCGCCGGAACTGACGCCCGGTGCCGGCTGGCCGGTGATCTCCATCGCCGAGACGCCGTTGTAGCGCTGCAGCGCGGCCGGCGCACTGGTCCAGTGCGCGCTGACCAGCGACGACAGCGGTACCATCTGCCCGGCCTGGTTGCGCACGCTCCAGCGCTCGATGTCCTGCGGCTGCATGCGGGCTTCGGCCGTGCCCTGGATGAACACCTTCTTGATGCGGCCCTTGTAGATGAAGTTGTTGACGAAGTCGCCACCCAGCGCGGCGTTCAAGGTGTCATTGATGTCCTGCGGATTCACGCCCATCGCCTGCGCCTTGGCGTCGTCCACCTTCACCGCGTACACCGGCGCGTCTTCCAGGCTGGCGTAGCGCACGTTGACCAGCTTCGGATCCTTGGCAGCCTCCTTCAGCAGCGTGTTGCGCGCGGCCACGGCGGCGGCATGGCCGGCACCGCCTTCGTCCTGCAGTTCCAGGGTGAAGCCACCGGCATCGCCGAGGCCGAGGATGGCCGGTGGCGAGGTGATGAACACCTGCGCATCGGGCACGCTGGCCATGGCCGCGGTCAAGCGCGCGGCGATGGTATCGGCATCGTCCTTGCGGTCGTCCCAATCCTTCAGCCGGATGAAGGCCTGGCCGACGTTCTGGCCACTGCCGCTGACACTGAAACCTGCGGTGGCCTGGATTGACAGTACGCTGTCGTCCTTCACCGCGGCGGCGCTCAGGCGATCCATCACGGCACGGGTCTGCTCCAGGGTGGACCCGGCGGGCAGCTTCACCAGCGCGTTGAGCATGCCCTGGTCTTCATCGGGCAGGAACGCGCCCGGCAGGTGCCACAACAACAGGCCGGTGGCCACGCTCAGCACCAGGTAGAACAGTACGCCCAGCGTGCGCCGGCCGAGGAAGCGGTCGACGCGATGGCGCAGTCGGTTGGAGGTGCGCTCGAAGCGATGGTTGAACCAGATGAAGAACTTGCCCAGCAGGCCCGGCTCGCCAGCGTGGTCGCCATGCGGATGGCCGCCCTTGGGAATCTGGTGCAGGATGCTGCCGCACAGCGCCGGGGTGATGGTCATCGCCACCAGCACCGACAGGATCATCGCAGCGGCGATCGTCACCGAGAACTGGCGATAGATCACGCCGGTGACACCGCTGAAGAACGCCATCGGCAGGAACACCGCGGTCAGCACCAGCACGATGCCGACCAGCGCGCCGGTGATCTGGCCCATCGCCTTCAACGTGGCTGGCTTCGGTGCCAGCCCTTCGAAGGTCATCACCCGCTCCACGTTCTCCACCACCACGATGGCGTCGTCCACCAGCAGGCCGATGGCCAGCACCAGCGCGAACATGGTCAGCGTATTGATCGAATAGCCGAAGGCGGCCAGCACGCCGAAGGTGCCCAGCAGCACCACCGGCACCGCGATGGTCGGGATCAGCGTGGCCCGCCAGTTCTGCAGGAACAGGTACATCACCAGCACGACCAGCGCGATCGCCTCGATCAGGGTGATCACCACTTCCTTCAGCGAGATGGTCACGAACGGCGTGGTGGTGAACGCCACGTGGTAGGTGTAGCCATGCGGCCAGTACTTCTGCAGCTGCTGCAGCCGTGCCTCGACGGCCTTGGAGACGGCGATGGCGTTGGCACCGGCGTTGAGCTCGATGCCCAGCGAGGCCGACGGCTTGCCGTTGAACGTGCTGATGCTGTCATAGCTTTCCGGGCCCAGGCCGATCGTCGCCACGTCGCCCAGGTGCACCACGCTGCCATTGGCATCGGCCTTGAGCACCACCTGCGCGAACTGCTCGGGCGTGTGCAGGCGGCTGCGCGCGGTCACGGTCGCGTCCAGCTGCTGGCCCTTCAGCGCCGGCTGGCCACCGAGTTCACCGGCCGACACGTCGGTGTTCTGCGCCTGCAGTGCGGTTTCGATGTCCGACGGCATCAGCGCGTACTGGCGCATCTTTTCCGGGTCCAGCCAGATACGCATGGCGTATTCCTGGCCGATCGGCTGGATGTTGCCGACACCGCTGACGCGGCTGATCTGGTCGTCGATGCGCGCTTCCATGAAGTTGGCGACATCGAAGTTGTCCATGCTGCCGTCTTCGCTGGTGAACGACAGCACCTCGAAGATCGAACCACTGGACTTGGTGATGGTCAGGCCGTTCTGCTGCACCGCCTGCGGCAGCGTGGCCATCGCGGCCTGCAGCTGGTTCTGCACCTGCACCTGCGCGGTGTCCGGGTTGGTGCCGGTGGCGAACACCAGGTTGACCTGCGCCGAGCCATCGGAAGCACTGGTCGAGGTCATGTACATCAGGTGGTCCAGGCTCTGCTGGGACTGCTCGATGACCTGGGTGACCGCGTTTTCCACGGTCTGCGACGAGGAGCCGGTGTAGGTGGCGCGGATGGTGATGGTGGGCGGGGCAATCTGCGGGTAGCGGTCCACCGGCAGGATCAGGATCGCGAGCAGGCCGAGCAGGCTGACCGCGATGGCGATCACCCAGGCAAAGATCGGCCGGTCGATGAAGAAACGAACCATGCGCGGCAGGCCTCAGTGCGACTTTTCGTCGGTGTTGCCGTTCGGGTCGACCGCCGGCATCGCCGCCAGCTGCGCCGTGGTGGCCGCCACCGCCTTCACCTGCTGGCCCAGCGCTACCGCACTGCCGTTGCTGACGATCACCCGCTCGCCAGCCTTCAGGCCCTGCGTGATCTGCCACTGGTTGCCCACCACCTGGCCGGTACTGACCCGCCGCTCGACCACGCGATCCTTTGCGTCGAGCAGGCGCAGCAGCGGCTCGCCACGTTCATTGCGCAGCACCGCCTTCTGCGGCACCAGCAGGGCACGCGCATCGGTGGCCATCGGCAACACCGCCTTCAGGTACATGCCCGGCAGAAGCAGGCCCTCCGGGTTCGGAATGACCGCGCGCAGCACCACGTTGCCGGTGCCTGGATCGACTGCGCTGCCGACGAACTCCAGCGTGCCCTCATGGGCATAGGTGCTGCCGTCCTCCAGCAGCACCTTCACCTGGGCCTTGCCATCGATGGCCTTCACCAGGCCGGCGTCGAGCTGCTTGCGCAGCGCCAGCATCTGCGTGCTGGACTGGGTCACATCCAGATAGACCGGGTCCAGCCGTTGAATGGTCGCCAGCGCCGCGTCCTGGCCGGCGGCGACCAGCGCGCCGGCGGTGACGCTGGAGGTACCGATGCGGCCGTCGATCGGTGCGGTCACCCGGGTGTAGTCCAGGTTGATGCGGGCGGCCTGCAATGCCGCGCGCGCGGCAATCACGTTGGCCTGGGCCTGCTTCAGTGCCGAGGTGGCATCGTCGGCGTCCTGCTTGCTGGCCGCGTCCATGCCCAGCAGCGTGCGGGTGCGCTCGGCCTTCGGCTGCGCCGAAAGCACAGCGGCCTCGGCCTGCGCCAGCTGGCCACGCGCGGTATCGAAGGCGGCCTGGTACGGCGCCGGATCGACCTGGTACAGCAGCTGCCCGGCCTTGACCTGCTGGCCTTCGGTGAACAACCGCTGGCGGATCAGCCCACCGATCTGCGGCCGCACCTCGGACACCTCGAACGGCACCGCCCGGCCGGGCAGGGTCTGCTGCAGTGCCAGCGGTTGCGCCCGGGCGGTGATGACGCCGACTTCGGGGGTGGCCGGGGCCTCGGTCCTGCCCGCCGAGCAGGCCGCCAGGGCCAGCAGCAGGGGCAACAACAACGCACGGGGGGAGCGGAACAGCGGACGCAGGAGTGACATGGGGGGCGTGGGGGCCTTTCGTTGACCCGTGCACGCTGCCGTGAAAGTGTGCAGAGAATATGGAGATTGTGCGACCGGCTCAGCGGGCGCTTGCTTTCGGCGCCGCATGCGCCGCTAATGGCCCGGCGATGGCGAAGATTCGATTCAAATTCGGCCTGACCGCGAAGACCTTCCTCGCGATCTTCACCGCCTGCCTGCTGGTGCTGGCAGTGAACGGCATTGCCAGCCGCGTGGCGTTCCAGACCGGCTTCCTGGACTACCTCAACGACCAGGGCGACCTGCGCATGCAGCGCGTGATGCCACACCTGCAGCGCGAGTACCGCACGCACGGCGGCTGGGAGCATCTGCGCGGTGACAGTGACCGCTGGGCGCGGCTGCTGCGCCCGGACCTGGGCCATGGGCACGAGGGGCCCGTGCCGCCGCTGTCCGACCAGACCGGCGTTCCCTCGCGGCTGGGCCTGTTCGATGCGCAGCATCGGTTCGTGGCCGGCAACCCGGACGCGATCAGCGACGACGAGCCGCACAGTGTGCAGGTGGACGGACACACCGTCGGCTGGCTGGGCATGGTGCCGTTCCAGACCGTCATCGCCACCAACGACCTGAATTTCTACAACACCCAGATGCGCGCATGGTGGGTGATCGGCATTTCGCTGCTGCTGGTGACCGTAGTGCTGGCCTGGCTGGTGTCGCGCGCGCTGCGCCAGCGCCTGGCCAAGCTGGCCGCCGCCACTCACCGGCTCGCCGCCGGCGACTACGCCACCCGCATCGAGCGCACCAGCGATGACGAGCTGGATGCACTGGTCAACGACTTCAACCGGATGGCGCAGGCGCTGGACGACACCGAGCGCAACCGCCGCGCCTTCATTGCCGACATCTCGCACGAACTGCGCACGCCGCTGGCGGTGGTGCGCGCCGAACTGGAGGCGATCGAGGACGGCATCCGCCCGCTGGACCGCGCCAACCTGGGTGCCCTGCAGGGCGAGATCCGCCAGCTGGGCAAGTTGATCGACGACCTGCACGACCTGTCGATGACCCAGTCCGGCGGCCTGGCCTACCGATTCGCCCCGCTGGACCTGCTGGCGCTGCTGCGTAGCGAGCTCAATGGCATGCGCGTGCGCTTCTCCACGGCGGGGCTGGCACTGGAAGAAGCGCTGCCCGCCACACCGCTGCAGGTGTCCGGTGACGAGCGCCGCCTGCAGCAGGTGCTGGCCAACCTGCTGGAAAACGCGCTGCGCTATACCCATGGCGGCGGCCGCGTGCGCGTGCAGGCTGCGCGCGTGCCCGCCGGCGTGCAGCTGATCGTGGAAGACACCGCGCCGGGCGTACCGGCCGACAAGTGCGCGCTGCTGTTCGAGCGTTTCTACCGGGTGGAGAGTTCGCGCAACCGCGCCAGCGGCGGCAGCGGGCTGGGCCTGGCCATCAGCCACAACATCATCCTCGCCCACCACGGTCATATCCACGCCGATCCCTCGCCGCTGGGCGGGCTGCGCGTGGTCGTCACACTGCCGGAGTCCGCATGAGCCTGTCCCCCGCCGCGTCCGCGAAGATCCTGATCGTCGAGGATGAGCCACGCTTGGCCTCGGTGCTGCGTGACTACCTGGCCGCCGCCGGCATGACCAGCGAATGGGTGGACGATGGCGGCCAGGTGATCGACGCATTCGCGCGCTACCAGCCCGACCTGGTGCTGCTGGACCTGATGCTGCCGCAACGCGATGGCGTGGACCTGTGCCGCGAACTGCGCGCCGGCAGCGACGTACCGGTGATCATGGTCACCGCGCGGGTGGAAGAGATCGACCGCCTGCTGGGCCTGGACATCGGTGCCGACGACTACATCTGCAAGCCGTTCAGTCCGCGCGAGGTGGTGGCGCGGGTGGTGGCAGTGCTGCGCCGTTACCGCCCGGACCCCGCTGCACGCGCCAACAGCGGGCTGCATATCGACGAACCGGCGGCACGCGCCACCTGGAACGGCAAGGGCCTGGACCTGACGCCGGTGGAATACCGCCTGCTGCGCACCCTGCTGGCCACGCCCGGCCGGATCTGGGCGCGCGATGAGCTGCTCGACCGCCTCTACCTGGACCACCGCGTGGTGGTCGACCGCACCGTCGACAGCCATGTGCGCAACCTGCGCCGCAAGCTGGCCGACGCCGGCATGGAAGGCGAACCGATCCGTTCGGTGTACGGCATGGGCTACAGCTACGAACCCTAGCCGGTAGTGCCGGCCGCTGGCCGGCAACCGCAGAATTCCAGGTGCGCCCATTGAGGTTGCCGGCCAGCGGCCGGCACTACCACGCAGGTATCATCGCGGTGAACGCCCTGATTTCCGGAGACACCGATGAACCCGCTGCGCCCCTTCCGCGACAAGATGCCCGTCCTCGGCGAGCGCGTGTACATCGATCCGGCCTGCACCCTCATCGGTGACGTGGAACTGGCCGAGGACGTATCAGTGTGGCCGGGTACGATCATCCGCGGCGACGTCAATTACGTCCGCATCGGTGCGCGCACCAATGTGCAGGACGGCACCATCATCCACGTCAGCCACCACAGCCCGTACAACAAGGCCGGCTACCCGACCCTGATCGGCGAAGGCGTGACCGTCGGCCATGGCTGCATCATCCACGCCTGCACCATCGGTGATTACAGCCTGATCGGCATGGGCGCCTGCATCCTCGATGGCGCCCGTGTGGAACGCCATGGCTTCGTCGGTGCCGGAGCGGTGGTCGGCCCGGGCAAGGTGGTCGGTGAAGGTGAACTCTGGGTGGGCAACCCGGCCCGCCCGGCGCGCACGCTGAGCGACAAGGAGATCGAGTCGCTGCACTATTCGGCCGACCACTACGTGCGGCTGAAGGACGAATACCTGGGCTGATCGGCCAACGCCGCCATGCGGCTCTGCTAAAGTCTGGGCCCGACCAGGACCTGTCGAGACCCCCATGCCTGTGGCTGCCTGCCGGAGAGGACTCCGCCGCCCACAACGAAGGCCATCGCACTGATGGCCGCACCGATGCTCGATACCTACCGCGAGGTGGTGACGCCGGAGGGTGTGCCGCTGCAGTTGCCGGCGGCCGGCCCGGTGCCACGGGCGATGGCCTGGCTGATCGATCTGGGTGTGCGCATCGCGGTGCTGGTGCTGATGTCGATTCCGCTGGCACTGCTGGATTCGTTCGGCTCCGGGCTCGGCCTGGTGCTGATGTTCCTGGTCTACTGGGCCTACCCGATCGTCTGCGAAGCGCGGTGGGGCCGCACCCTGGGCAAGCGCGCACTGGGCCTGCGCGTGCTCGCGCGCGATGGCGCGCCGGTGGGCTGGATGGCCGCCATCACCCGCAACCTGCTGCGCACCGTGGACATGCTGCCGTTCGGCTATGCACTGGGCCTGATCAGCAGCCTGTTCGATTCCCACGGCCGCCGCCTCGGCGACCTGGTGGCCGGTACCGTGGTGGTGCATGCACCGGTGCTGTACCTGCCGCCTCCGCCCACCATCGACAGCGTGCTGGCCCCGCCGCAGCCGCTGCGACCGGAAGAACAGGCGGCGCTGATGGCCTTCGCCGAGCGCGCGCCGCGGCTGTCGGCGGCACGCCAGCAGGAACTGGCCGGCATTGCCGAGCCACTGACCGGCACCCACGGCCAGGTCGGCGTGCTGCGCCTGTATGCCATGGCCAACTGGCTGCTGGGGCGGCGATGAAGCAGGAACAGTTCGTCGCCCGCTACCAGCAGGAATGGCAGGACCTGGAACACTGGCTGCTGCTGCGCGCCGGTGCTTCGCGCCGCACGCGGCGCAAGGCCAGCGCGCTCGCGCTGGACGATACCGCCTTCCCGCAGCGCTACCGGCGCCTGTGCCAGCAGCTGGCGCTGGCCCGCGAGCGTGGCTACAGCCCGCAGCTGGTGCAGCGCCTGCAGCAGTTGATGCAGCAGGGCCACAGCGTGCTGTACCGCACGCCGCCGACGCGCTGGCGCGGTGCGCTGGAATTCCTGGTGGCCGACTTCCCGTTGCTGGTGCGCAGCCAGGCGCGCAGCATGTGGGTGGCGCTGGCGATGTTCGCGCTGCCGGCGCTGGCCTGCTTCGTGCTGGTGCAGGTCTATCCGGACCTGATCCACATGGTGATGGACAACCGCCAGATCGCCGAGATGGAGCGCATGTACGATCCGGCCGCCGAGCGCCTGGGACGCGACAGCGGCACCGACTGGATGATGTTCGGCCACTACATCCTCAACAACATCAGCATCGCCCTGCGTACCTTCGCCAGCGGCCTGCTGGCCGGCCTGGGCACGCTGCTGGTGCTGCTGTTCAACGGCGTGATCATCGGTTCGGTGGCGGGCCACCTGCAGCACATCGGCCATGGTGATCCGTTCTGGCGCTTCGTCGCAGGCCATGGTGCCTTCGAGCTGACCGCGATCGTGATCGCCGGCGGTGCCGGCCTGCAGCTGGGCATGAAACTGCTGGCACCCGGCCGGCGCAGCCGCCTGGATGCACTGGTCGAGGGCGGCCGCATCGGTGCGCGCCTGTGCCTGGGCGTGGCGTTCATGCTACTGGTGGCCGCGTTCATCGAAGCCTTCTGGTCGTCGATTGCCGACGTGCCGGCGTGGGGCAAGTTCAGCGTGGCCGGCATGCTGTGGGCCGGCGTGCTGCTGTGGCTGTGGCGCGGCGGACGCGGAGGCGGCCATGCGCATTGATCACCTGGACGTGGTGCTGCGCGCGCGCAGCGGCTGGGAAGCAATGGAGCTGGGCAGCGCCCTGTCGCGCCGCCACGCACGCGCGGTATGGGGCAGCTGGCTGCTGGCCAGTGCGCCGCTGTTCGTGGTCTTCAACGCGCTGGGCTGGTGGCTGGATGCATTCGGCTGGGCGTGGCTGGCGATGTGGTGGTGCAAGCCGCTGTTCGAACGGGCGCCGCTGTACGTGCTGTCGCGTGGCATCTTCGGCGAGCCGGTCGGTACGCTGGCGGCCCTGCGCGCGCAACGCAGCTGGGGCAATGCAGGTTTCTGGGGCTACCTGGGCTGGCGCCGTTTCAGCGTGCTGCGCAGCCTGTGCCTGCCGGTGAACCTGCTGGAGGGCAATGCGCCGGCCCAGCGCGGTGCACGCCGCCGTGCCGTGGCCGCTGGTGCGGCGGGTGCCGCCGCCGTGCTGACCGTGGCCTGCATGGCGTTTGAAGCGGTGCTGGTGTCCGGTGCGATCGGCGCGGTGTTCATGTTCATGCCGCTGGAGCTGATGTCCGAATCATGGCGTGCCGCGTGGGACATGATCGGCCAGGACACACCCGCCTGGGCGCGGGCGGGCTTCAACCTGGCGTGCTGGCTGGCCTCGGTGCTGATCGGTCCGTTCTACGTCGGCGCCGGCTTCGGCCTGTACTTGAACCGGCGCACGCAGATGGAAGCGTGGGACGTGGAGATCGCCCTGCGCCGCCTGCGCGAGCGGCTGCTGCCGGCGGCATCGACGCTGGCGCTGCTGCTGTGCCTTGCCCTGCCGCTGGCCTCCGCGCCAGTACATGCGCAGGACGCGCAGACGGCCGCAGAACAGGCGGACGATGCCGGAGAGGACGAGGACAGCGCGGAGGAACCGGCCACTGCGGCGAACGATCCGGCCAATGCACCGGCCATGATCTTCGGTGCAGCGCCAGTGGACACCGCCGGCTTCCGCCAGGCGGTGAACCGCGCCTATGAGGACCCGCTGCAGCGCCCGACCCGCCAGGTCACGCGCTGGAAGCCGATCGAGCAGGCCGAGGAAAAAAAGAAGGAAGACAAGCAGCTGCAGCGTGACACCAACAGCAAGGGTGAACGCAAAGCGCGCAAGGACGGCATCGCCTGGCTGGCACGCCTGGCCGAGTGGGGCCTGTGGGGCCTGCTGGGCGTCCTGCTGCTGGTGCTGCTGTTGACCGCACGGCTGTGGCTGCCGTGGCTGCGCGGCAGTGGCCGGCGCAAGGCCGAGGCCGCACCGCAGGTAGTGGAAGAACCGGTGGAACTGCCGGTCGTGCTGCCGCCGGACGTGGCCACCCAGGCCGGCCTGCTGTGGGACCAGGGGCGGCCGCGGCAGGCGCTGGCCCTGCTGTACCGCGCCAGCGTGCGCACGGTGGGCGAGCGCAGCGGCATCGCGCTTCCGCCCGGTGCTACCGAAGCGCAATGCCTGCGCGCGTCGCGGCGAATGCCCGATGCCACCGACCGTGACCTGTTCGCGCGCATCGTGCGCATGTGGCAGTACGCCGCCTACGGTGGCCGCCTGCCCAGCCGCGCCGATTTCGATGCATTGGCCGATACCCTGCGCCGGCAGTACAGGTGGCTGGCATGAGTCCGCGCCTGTTCTGGTCGCTGCTGCTGGGCGCGCTGGTGCTGTTCGGCGTGCCGCTGACGATCCTTTACCTGCGCACGCACGAACGCGTGACCGAGACCGTGCAGCTGCCGCCGCAGGGCGAAGCTGGCTACAACCCGCTGTACGTGCTGGGCCAGGCCCTGCGTGCCGATGGCATCGAGGTGCACTCGCGGCCGCGGCTGGACCTGCAGCAGATGGCGCTGGGCCCGCACGATACGGTGGTGCTGCTGCAGGACAGCAGCGAACTGCCGGCACCGGCGGCCAGGGCCCTGCTGGCCTGGGTTGATGGTGGTGGCCATCTGCTGGTGCGTACGCCGCCGCCCGCCGAGGACGACGCCAGCAGCACGCAGGGGCCCCTGCTGGACCAGCTGGGCGTGGACAGCCTGTATCAGCAGAGCGACTGCCAGCCATTCCACGTCATCGATGATCCCAGCCACGTCGAGTTCTGCGGTGGCCGTCGCTTCACGCTGGGCTTTGCCGCCAATGCGCGGGCCGAACGGCGCTGGGGCAACGAGCACAGCCTGGTGTTCGCACGCCTGCACCATGGCCAGGGCAAGGTGAGCGTGCTGGCCGACATGGAATTCATGCGCGGCGAGGTGGATTCGCCGGCGGCACGCCTGGCGTCGGCCGCAGGCAAGGCCAGTGATGGCCTGCACGATCTCTCGCACCGCGACCTGACCCGTTACCTGCTCGACCCGAATTACGGCAAGGGAGCGTTCTGGCTGGTCTATGCCAGCCGCCCGCCGTCACTGTGGGCGCGCCTGTTCTACCAGGGCTGGCCGCTGTGGGCGCCGCTGCTGCTGGCCCTGCTGGGCTGGTTGTGGGCCCGCTCGCAGCGCTTCGGCAGCCTGCTGCCGTCGCCGGTGCTGGAACGCCGCTCGCTGCTGGAGCACGTGCGTGCCAGTGGCGAGCTGCTGCTGCGCTTCGGCCACGGCACGCGCCTGTACGACGCCGTGTTCGCCCTGTTCCTGCATCGCCTGCGCCTGCGCGCACCGGTAGCCGCTGCACTGGACGGTGCGCCGCGCGATCAGGCCATCGCCGAGCTGCTGAAATGGCCGCAAGGCCGTGTTGCCAGCGCGCTCACGCCCCCGCCACCGCACGATTCCTCCGCCCTGCGCGAGCGCATCCGCTTGCTGCTCCAGATGAGATCCCTGCTATGACCGAAGTCCCCGAGCTGCCGGCGGCCGCCAACGCCCGCCTGATCGAACGCGTCGATGCCATCCGCACCGCCGTTGGACACGCCTTCATCGGCCAGGCCGATGTACTGGACCAGATCCTGGTGGCGCTGCTGGCCGGTGGCCACGTGCTGATCGAAGGCGTGCCCGGTCTGGGCAAGACCCTGCTGGTGCGTGCACTGGCACAGGCCCTGGAGCTGGACTACGGGCGCGTGCAGTTCACCCCCGACCTGATGCCCAGCGACGTCAGTGGCCACGCGGTGTACGACCCGAAGAGCGAGAGCTTCAAGATCCGTCGCGGCCCGGTGTTCACCAACCTGCTGCTGGCCGACGAGATCAACCGTGCCCCGGCCAAGACCCAGTCGGCCCTGCTGGAAGTGATGCAGGAAGGCCAGGTGACCATCGAAGGCAAGGCCTTCACCCTGGCGCCGCCGTTCATGGCGCTGGCCACGCAGAACCCGCTGGAACAGGAAGGCACCTACCCGTTGCCGGAAGCACAGCTGGACCGCTTCCTGCTGAAGGTGCTGATCGACTACCCGCAGCTGGAGGACGAGAGGCGCATGGTGACCGCGATCACCAGTGGCCGTGCCGCCAGCGATTTCGACCTGAGCCAGGTGCCGCGTGTATTGGGGGCCGGCGAGCTGCTGGAACTGCAGCGCGCGACCGCGGCGATCACCGTCGATGACGAAGTGATCGACTACGCGGTACGGATTGTGGCGGCCACGAGGCAGTGGCCGGGCATCGCGGTCGGCGCTGGCCCCCGCGGCAGCATCGCGCTGGTGCGTGCCTCGCGCGCGCAGGCGGTGCTGGCCGGCCGTGACTTCGTCACGCCGGACGACGTGCGCGACATTGCGCGCCCGGCGCTGCGCCACCGCATTGCACTGGCCCCGGAGCTGCAGATCGAAGGCCAGGACGCCGACGACGTGCTGGGCGCGCTGCTGGCCAAGGTGGAAGCACCGCGCCGATGAGACCGGCCCCGCTGCTGCTGGCGCTGTTGCTGGCCTGGGCTGCCCTGGGCGGCCTGGTGCTGGGCGGGTGGCTGCCGCGCTGGAGCTGGGCGCTGGCAGCCGTCGTCATCGCGCTGCCCGCCTTGTGGGATCTGTGGCGGCAGTCGCGGCGTCCGTCGCCGCAGGTACAGCGCGAGCTGCCCGAAGCGCTGGCGCTGGGCGTGCGCCGCGAGGCGGCGCTGCGCCTGCAGGCCGAGCAATCGATGACGGTGCAGGTGTTCGACCTGGTGCCCGGCGGCTGGCCGCTGGAAGCGCTGCCGCAGCGCGTGCGCCTGCAGGCCGGTACGGCGTCCACCCTGCACTACCACCTGCAGCCGCTGCAGCGTGGGCACTTCCGCTTCGAGGGGGTGCACCTGCGCATGCGTTCGCCGTGGCGCCTGTGGTGGCAGCAACGCACGCTGCCGCCGGCGCTGGAGGTGCGGGTCTATCCGAACTTCGTGCCGCTCACCCGCTTCGCATTGTTCAGTGCCGACCAGGCCTCGCGGCTGGTCGGTGCGCACGTGAAGCGCCGCCGTGGCGAAGGCACCGATTTCCACCAGATGCGCGAGTACCGCATCGGCGACAGCCTGCGCCAGCTCGACTGGAAGGCCACCGCCCGTGCGCGCAAGCTGATCTCGCGCGAATACCAGGACGAGAAGAACCAGCAGCTGCTGCTGATGCTGGACAGTGGCCGGCGCATGCTGGCCAGCGAAGGCGGGCTCTCGCACTTCGACCATGCCTTGAACGCCTCGCTGGTGGTGGCTTACCTGGCGCTGCGCCAGGGCGACGCTGCCGGCCTGTACGCTGCCGGTGGCGAACGCCGCTGGGTGGCACCGCAGCGCGGCATGGGTACGGTCGAGCACCTGCTGCGCGCCAGCTACGACCTGCAGCCACGCGCGGTGGCCACCGATTACCTGGCCGCCGCCACCGAGGTGTCGCTGCGCCAGCGCCGGCGTGCGCTGGTGATGCTGGTCAGCAACGTGCGTGATGAGGACATCGAAGACCTGCTGGCGGCAGTGCGCCTGCTGCAGCGGCGCCACCTGGTGTGCGTGGCCAGCCTGCGCGAACGCGAGCTGGACGGCGCACTGGAGGGCGAGGTGCAGACACTGGAAGACGCCACCCAGGCCGGTGCCGCCGCGCTGTACCTGCAGCAACGCGCGAAGGCGCATGAGGCCCTGCGCAGCGAAAAGGTGATGGTGCTGGACGTGACCGCCGATGCCCTGCCCGGCGCGCTGGTGGAACGCTATCTGGCGGTGAAGCGCGAAGGGCTGCTCTGATACCCGCGATCGCTCTGGTAGGTGCCAACCTTGGTTGGCACGGAATCCACAGCGCCGACCAGGGTCGGCATCTACCAAAACCGGTTGCCGGCCAGCGGCCGGCGCTACCCCCTGCAACAACCGCCGCATCGCCTTGGTAGGTGCCAACCTTGGTTGGCCCGAAACCCACAGCGCCGACCAAGGTCGGCATCTACCAAAACCGGTTACCGGCCAGCGGCCGGCACTACCCCCTGCAACAACCGCCGCATCGCCCTGGTAGGTGCCAACCTTGGTTGGCCCGCCCACAGCGCCGACCAAGGTCGGCATCTACCAACGGCGGTTACCGGCCAGCGGCCGGCACTACCCCTGCGGCAACCGATGCATCGCCCTGGTAGGTGCCAACCTTGGTTGGCACGAACCCACAGCGCCGACCGAGGTCGGCATCTACCAAAACCGGTTGCCGGCCAGCGGCCGGCGCTACCCCCTGCAACAACCGCCGCATCGCCTTGGTAGGTGCCAACCTTGGTTGGCACGAAATCCACAGCGCCGACCAAGGTCGGCATCTACCAAAACCGGTTACCGGCCAGCGGCCGGCACTACCCCTGCGGCAACCGATGCATCGCCCTGGTAGGTGCCAACCTTGGTTGGCACGAAATCCACAGCGCCGACCAAGGTCGGCATCTACCAACGGCGGTCACCGGCCAGCGGCCGGCACTACCCCTGCGGCAACCGATGCATCGCCCTGGTAGGTGCCAACCTTGGTTAACACGAACCCACAGCGCCGACCATGGTCGGCATCTACCAAACACAGTCACCGGCCAGCGGCCGGCACTACCCCCTGCAACAACCGATGCATCGCCCTGGTAGGTGCCAACCTTGGTTAACACGAACCCACAGCGCCGACCATGGTCGGCATCTACCAAACACAGTCACCGGCCAGCGGCCGGCACTACCCCCTGCAACAACCGATGCATCGCCCTGGTAGGTGCCAACCTTGGTTGGCACGAAATCCACAGCGCCGACCAGGGTCGGCATCTACCAAAACCGGTTGCCGGCCAGCGGCCGGCACTACCCCTGCAGCAACCGACGTTGCAACCGCTCCACCGCACGCTGCAGCAGCACCCGGTTGCGGCCCAGCTTCATCCACTGCGGCAGGCGCGAGAACATCGAACCGTTGGTAACGCCCGCGCGCTCGCGCAGAGGCGCGGCAGCGTAGTCGTGCAGTGCCTGCAGATGGGCTTCGTTGTAGGCCCACAGCACGCCGGCCGCGGTCTTTTCGACCAGCCGCAGCGGCAAGCCAAAATGCGGATCGATCGCCTCATTGCCACGCCATCGCGACAACGTGACCTCCACCTCGCTGCTGCGTCCGCACTGACTGCAGTCCGCCGCCAGCGTCCGCAACGGCGACACTGCACGCGCACGGTGCAGCTCGGCGCGGACCCATTTGTGCCCGCAGTATCCGCAGGGACGATAGCCGCTGTAGCGCACGGGCCCGACCCAGTCGCCCGCGGCACAGCAACCGCAGCCGCATCCACTGTCGAGGGCTGCGCTGCAGCCCAGGCAGCGGAAACGTCGCGATTCCGGCGTCCGCACCACCCAGCCGGGCGTATCGCAGCGGTGGCAGCGCACCGCGATGCGGTCCGAATAGCGCCACAGGGCGTGGCCGTCATCCAGATGCCGGCCCGGCAGCGGCGCAGGCCGCAGGTCGCGATTGCGCCGCACCGTCATCAGACGTAGATCCGCGTCGGCGCCTCGTCGACGATCGCGTGCGGCACGAAGCGCGCACTGTCGCGGGTGATCGCGCTGTCATCCTCGCGGATGCCGATGCCGCAGGCATGGTCACCGATCACCCAACTGCCGATCAGCGGATAGCCGCCTTCGAAGCGGGTGAGAGGATGCGCACGCTGGATGATCGCCGGGCCGTCGTAGGGACCGTCGCTGCGTTGGGTGCTGCCATCGGCCAGGTGCATCTCGATGTTGGCGCCTTCGCGCGAGAACAGCGGTTTGCGTACCCAGCCCGACGCCAGCGTGCTGCCGTCATCGAAATGCGCTTCCAGCAGGTTCGGATGGCCCACGTTGCGCTGCCACAGCAGCGGCAGGATGCCCTTGTTGCTCAGCACCGCCTTCCAGGCCGGTTCCAGCAGCTGCACGCCCGAACCGGGCAGCGCGCGGCCGAATTCCTCGGCCATCAGGTCTTCCAGCGGATACAGCTTGAACAGCGTGCCGATCACCGAATCGTCCAGCGCGGTGAAGCGTCCGTCCTCGGACAGGCCGATGTCCTCGATGGCGATGGCCTGGCCATGCAGGCCGGCCTGCGACGCACAGTCGCGCAGGTACTCGACCGTGCCGCGGTCTTCCTCCGAACTGCCGACCGCGCTGAAGTACAGCGGGGGCGGCAGCTGCGTGGCGAGGTCGCCGAAACGCTCGACCAGCGCTTCGTGGATCGCGTTGAACTGGTCGGCATGCTGCGGCAGGCGACCGGCATTGCGCTGGTCTTCCAGCCACTGCCACTGGAAGAAGCTGGCTTCGAACAGCGAGGTCGGCGTGTCGTAGTTCAATTCGTACAGCTTGGCCGGGCCGGTACCGTCGTAGGCCAGGTCCAGGCGGCCATAGAGGTGCGGCTGGCGCTGGCGCCAGCTGTCGGCGATCCAGTCGCGGTAGTGCGACGGAATCGCCAGCTGGTCCATCAAGCGTTCGCTGCCGATGACATCACCGACCAGATCCAGCGCCATCTGGTGCAGCTCGGCGCTGGGGTCTTCGATGTCCTGTTCGATCTGGCGCAGGGTGAAGGCGTAATACGCGCGTTCATCCCAGTACGGCTGGCCGTCGATGGTGTGGAAGCGGAAACCCGCCTCTTCCGCGCGCGCCCGCCACTGGGCACGCTCGGCAATCCGGATGCGCTGCATGGGTCGATCAGCCGCCGTAGCTGCCGCTGGTGCTGCGGCGTGCGCTGGTGTTGCCGAAGCCACCACGGCTGGCAGTGACCGCACGGTTCGGCTCGCTGGTGACCGGGGCCAGGCCGGCCTTGCCAGCACCGATGCCGCTGGCGGTGTTCAGGCCACCGGTGCCGCCCGGTGCCGGGCGCGCCCAACCCGCATTCTTGTCCTGGTAGGCCGGTGCCGACGCCGGCGCCTGCGGGGCGAGGCCGCCGCGGTTGCTCAGCATCTGCGACATGAAGAAGCCCATCATCATCGGGCCGATGAACGAGGTACCGGCCGAGGTGTGCTGCTGCACGCACTGTTCCGGCTTGTAGTCCTTCTCGCAGGCTTCCTTGCTGGCGTACTTCGGCGCCGCATCGGCGGCCTGCTTCTGCGCTTCAGCGAACGCATTGCGGCACGACGACGGATCGCCGGTGGCCTCGGTGCAGGCCTCCACCGAGGTATACAGGCCTTCCTGCACCTTCACCTCCGGCTCCTTCTGGCAGGCGGTGAACAGCAGCGGCGCGGCGCTCATCAGCAGCAGCGCGGTGGTGCGGGAACGTTTCATGGCCTCATGCCCTGTCGACGGATCAATGCCCCAATGATGCCAAATCCGGGCCAGCAACCGGAATCGGCAAAGTGCGAAAGATGAACGGACTTTCATTTTCGTCGGCATTGGGGTCAGAGCCCATCGCGCCGCGATGGGATCCGACCCCAGGCGACGCACCGCTCTGGTAGGTGCCAACCTTGGTTGGCACACATCCCGCGGCGCCCGGTCATGCCCGGCGCGCGCAGCCAAGTCTCCGGCAAGAAGCCCCCTTGTTGTTCAAGGGGGGCGCGCCGAAGGCGCGGGGATAAGGGGAAATGCGCGGACCGCCAAGCCGCTGCAAGCGGTGAAGGTGGTTGCAGCAGCAACCGAAAAAATTGGCCATGATCGGCTGACCCCCACGTCGTACGGCCCGCCCGTTCCGCCCGCCATGCCCGAATACCGTTCCCGCACCTCCACCGCCGGTCGCAACATGGCCGGCGCCCGCGCCCTGTGGCGCGCCACCGGCATGAAGGACGGCGACTTCCACAAGCCGATCATCGCCATCGCCAACTCCTTCACCCAGTTCGTGCCCGGCCACGTGCACCTGAAGGATCTCGGCCAGCTGGTCGCGCGCGAGATCGAACAGGTCGGCGGCGTCGCCAAGGAATTCAACACCATCGCCGTGGACGACGGCATCGCGATGGGCCACGACGGCATGCTGTATTCGCTGCCCAGCCGCGAGATCATCGCCGACGCCGTGGAGTACATGGTCAACGCGCACTGCGCCGACGCGCTGGTGTGCATCAGCAACTGCGACAAGATCACCCCCGGCATGCTGATGGCCGCGCTGCGCCTGAACATCCCGGTGGTGTTCGTCTCCGGCGGGCCGATGGAAGCGGGCAAGACCAGGCTGTCCGAGCACAAGCTGGATCTGGTCGATGCGATGGTGGTGGCCGCCGATGACAGCGCCTCCGACGAGAAAGTCGCCGCGTTCGAGCGCAGCGCCTGCCCCACCTGCGGTTCCTGCTCGGGCATGTTCACCGCCAACTCGATGAACTGCCTGACCGAGGCGCTGGGCCTGTCGCTGCCCGGCAACGGCACCACGCTGGCCACCCACGCCGACCGTGAGGCGCTGTTCCGCCGCGCCGGCCGCCTGATCGTCGAACTCTGCCATCGCTGGTACGGCGGCGAAGACCCCAGCGCACTGCCGCGCGGCATCGCCACCCAGGCCGCGTTCGCCAATGCGATGACCCTGGACATCGCCATGGGCGGCTCCACCAATACCATCCTGCATCTGCTGGCCGCCGCACAGGAGGCGGAGGTCGACTTCGACCTGACCCACATCGACGCGCTGTCGCGGCGCGTGCCGCAGCTGTGCAAGGTGGCGCCGAACACGCCGAAGTACCACATCGAGGACGTGCACCGCGCCGGCGGCGTGTTCGGCATCCTCGGTGAACTGGACCGTGCCGGCCTGCTCGATACCACGGTGCCGACCGTGCACAGCGCCAGCCTGGCCGACGCGCTGGAACGCTGGGACGTAGTGCGCAGTGACAACGACACCCTGCATGCCTTCTTCAAGGCCGGCCCGGCCGGCATCCCTACCCAGGAGGCCTTCAGCCAGGCCACGCGCTGGCCGACCCTGGACATGGACCGCGCCGAGGGCTGCATCCGCTCGCTGCAGCATGCGTACTCACTGGAAGGCGGCCTCGCCGTGCTGCGTGGCAATCTGGCCGTGGATGGCTGCGTGGTGAAAACCGCCGGCGTGGACGAATCGATCCACGTGTTCGAAGGCCCCGCGCGTGTCTATGAAAGCCAGGACGCCGCCGTCGCCGGCATCCTCGCCGACGAGGTGCAACCGGGTGAGGTAGTGGTGATCCGCTACGAAGGGCCGAAGGGCGGCCCGGGCATGCAGGAGATGCTGTACCCCACCAGCTACCTGAAATCGAAAGGACTGGGCAAGCAGTGCGCGCTGCTGACCGATGGCCGCTTCTCCGGCGGCACCTCGGGCCTGTCGATCGGCCACGTCTCGCCGGAAGCCGCCAGCGGCGGTGTCATCGGTCTGGTGGAGAACGGCGACCGCATCCGCATCGACATCCCGGCCCGCCGCATCGACCTGCTGCTGGATGAGGCCACGCTGGCCCAGCGCCGCGCCGACGCCGATGCACGTGGCTGGAAACCGCGCGCGCCACGCCCGCGCAAGGTCACCAGCGCGTTGAAGGCCTACGCCCTGCTGGCCACCAGCGCCGACAAGGGCGCCGTACGCAACACCGCCCTGCTCGGCGATTGATGCCGATCCGGTAGTGCCGGCCGCTGGCCGGCACCTGGGAAAAGGGGACGGAGGGGATTAAGTCGTTTGAGGCTCAAACGACTTAATCCCCTCCGTCCCCTTTTTTCAGCCGATCACGCGCTTGAACGGCGGCAGCGCGTCGATGATGCGCTTGCCGTAGCGGCGGGTCAGCAGCCGCGAATCAAGAATGACCACGCGGCCGGTGTCGGTGGAGGTGCGGATCAGGCGGCCGGCGAACTGGGTCAGCGTGCGCAGCGCATGCGGAATGGCGATCAGGTTGAACGCGTTGAGCCCGCGTCCCTCGAACCACTCGCTGAGGGTGGCGGTCTGCGGGTCGGTCGGCACGGCGAACGGCACCTGGGTGATCACCACCGTGGTGCAGGCCTCGCCGGGCAGGTCGAGGCCCTCGCCGAACGAGTTCAGGCCGAACAGCACCGAGCCCTCGCCTGCCTCGACACGCCGCAGGTGTTCCTCGATCAGCCGGGTCTTGGACATCTCGCCCTGCACCAGCACCTGCTTGCGGCGCGCGGCCGGCATCAGCCCGGCCACCTTCTCCATCTTCCAGCGCGAGGTGAACAGCACCATCGAGCCCTTGGCCCAGTCCAGTTCGGTGTCCAGGTAGCGCGCCACTTCGCGCGGGTGGCCTTCGCGGTCGTCCGGCGTGACCGGGAACTTCGGCACGATCAGTTCGGCCTGGTTGGGCAGGTCGAACGGCGACGACAGCGAGACCATCTCGGCCTCTTCCGGAATGCCGTTGTCGATCGCCAGCGACTGGAAGTCGCCACCGCCGGTCAGCGTCGCCGAGGTCATCACCACCGAGTCCACTTCATCCCACAGCAGCTTGCGCAGCACGTGCGCGGCCGACACCGGCGAACCGTGCAGCACCAGGTCGCCATCGCGGGTGGCAGTCACCCAGCGCGCCATCGGCGGCGCGCCGTCCTTGTCTTCGCGGCGCCACGCCTGCCACAGGTTGTACTGCTGCTCGATCATCTCCAGCGCCATGCCCAGGTTGCGCTGCAGGCGCTCGCGCGCGGCATCGTCCGGCTTGCCCTTGGCCACCTGCGTGGTGGCCGCATGCGCCCAGTTGTAGAGGCTGCGGGTATCGTCGGCCAGTGCCTCGATCGGCTCGCGCCAGGCCTCGGGCAGGCGTCCATTGGCCGCGCGCCACATCGGCTCTTCGTCCGCCGGCGCCGGCATCCACACCCGCTCGATGTGATCACGGAACGCGCGCAGCTGCTTGGCCACGTTGCTGGCGACTTCGATCGCTTCGTTGGGCAGCAGGTTGCCCAGCCGGTCCTTGTCGACCGCGCGGTACGCACCGGCGATCAGGATCTGCAGGCGGCCGGTGCGCTTGGCCATCTCGTCCAGCGCGAGGCTGGCCGCACCCTGGTCGATCGCCACGTTGCCGATGTGATGGCCTTCGTCCAGCACCAGCAGCATGTCCGAGGGTGGCGCGATCAACGGCTGGCCGTTGTCGCTGTCACCGATCGACAGCGCCGACAGCAGCAGCGCGTGGTTGGTGACCACGATCTGTGCGTCGCGCACCGTATTGCGCGAGCGCAGCACCGCGCACTGCGCCGAATAGGCGCAGCGTCGCCCGGCACAACCCGAGGCCGGCGTGGTGATGCGGCTGCGCAGGCCGGGACTGATGGTCTCCGGCGCATTGTCGATATCGCCATCCCAGCTGCCGCTGGTGAAGGCGTCGGTCAGGCGTTTGGCGATGTCCATCTCGATCGGCGCCAGCGGCCGGTCGAACAGTGGCGCGTCATCCTCGAACATGCCACCCTGCGAGCCCTCGCCCTGCGCCTCGGCGGCATTGCGCGTGCACAGGTAGCGGGTGCGTCCCTTGGCCAGCGCCACGGTCGCTTCCAGGCCGGTGGCCTTCAGGAAATTCGGGATATCGCGCTCGACCAGCTGCGACTGCAGCGCCACGGTGCCGGTGCTGATCACCAGCTTCTTCTTGGTGGCCAGCGCGATCGGCACGCCTGCGGTGAGGTAGCCCAGGCTCTTGCCGACGCCGGTCGGCGCCTCGACCACGCCGACGCCACCGCTTTTCGACAGCGCGCGCGACACCACGCCGATCATCTGGCTCTGCGAGCGACGGGTGGAGAAGCCGGGGGTATTGGCCTGCAGCGTCGTGTACGCCTTGCGGATCGCGTCCTTCAAGGTGTCATCGAGCGTGCGCGGAGCGGCGACGGTTTCGGTCACGCCGGGAACTACCGTAGCTGGATCAGGCCGGTCATTGTCGCATGGCCGGCCGCGTTCACTGTTGCTGGCACCCTGAACGAGCCAGCGACGACGCCCGCCGGCGCGCACGGTCCGAAGCCCGCGCCGCACAGGGGCGAAACACGCCGGGCGTGGCCCGGCGCCAGCGCTCAGGCGACCGGGGCGGGACGGCTACGCAGCAGGCGCACCAGCGCCCACACCAGCAGCACCACGCCGATGGCCTCGACCATCGCCAGCGCGAAGTGCACCACGCCGAAGATGGCGCTCATGCCCGAGATGGCGCTGAAGTTGCCGCTGCTGACCAGCCACATCGGCAGCATGCCCGCCGCCAGGCCACCCAGGCTGGACAGCAGCAACAGCAGCAGGCCGACCAGCGCGCCGGTGCGGGTGGCATCGCGCGGCGCACCGACCACCCAGACCAGGCCGACGCACAGCGCGATCAGCACCGGCAGGCGCACGCCGACCATGCTCAGCACGGTCACCATCAACGTCGTGCTGTCCATCGGTCAGTCCTCGCCGGCCAGCACGGCCGAGCCCTGGCGCAGCGACTGGTAGACCTCGCCGGTCTGCGGGCGCACGCCGTGCCACTGCAGGAAGCTCTCGGCGGCCTGCTCGACCAGCATGCCCAGGCCGTCGACGGTATTGCGGCACTGCGCCGCACGGGCCCAGGCCAGGAAGGCGATGGCCGCCTCGCCGTAGTTCAGGTCGACGGCAGTGGTCATCGAATTGACCAGCGACAGCGGCAGCTTGAACTCGACGTCGCGGTCGCGGCCAGCCGAGGTGGCATTGACGATCAGTTCGAAGTCGCCGAGGTCGCGCAGGTCTTCCCAGTAGCGGCTGATCGCACGGCCGGGCTCGCCCATCGCGTCGATCAGTTCGTCGGCGCGCTCCGGCGTGCGGTTGACCACCACCAGTTCGGTGATGCCGGCATCGAGCAGCGCCGGGGCGACGCTGCGCGCCGAGCCACCGGCGCCGATCATCAGCACGCGGCGGCCGCGCAGGTCCAGGCCGTGGCGGTCGGTCAGGTCGCGCACCAGGCCGATGCCATCGGTGGTGTCGCCGTGCCAGCGGTCGCCCTTGCGCAGCAGCGTGTTGACCGAGCCGGCGCGGCGCGCGCGCGCGGTCAGCGTGGTGCACACCGAGAACGCGGCTTCCTTGTGCGGCAGGGTGACGTTGGCGCCGACACCGCCCTCGGCGGCGAAGGCCTCCAGTCCGGCCAGGAACGCATCCGGGGCCAGGTCGATCGCGCGGTAGTCGATGGCGATGCCTTCCTGGCGACCGAACGTCGCGTGGATCTGCGGCGACTTCGAGTGGGCAACGGGGTGTCCGAAGACGGCGTAACGGTCGGTCATGGAATCCTCAAGCTGGCTAGACTGATGCTCTTTCGTGCACGGAACCGGATGATGCGCATCACCCCGCCCCTGCTGGTGCTCGCCGCCAGTCTACTCTCTGCCCCCGTGGCGATGGCGTTGAACGAGTACGGCATCGAAGGCATGGGCGTGGTCTCGACCCGCGCCGACGAAGGCCGTGCCACGATCAGCGCCGATGGCCAGCGCATCGTCTTCGCCCGCCGCGGCGAGGCCGGCTGGGGCCTGTGGCAGGCGCGCGTGGTGGACGGTCGCTGGCAGCAGGCACAGGTACTGCCGGTAGGCGTGGCCGGTGAAGCCCGCGATCCCTACTTCAGCCGTGACGGCCGCTGGCTGCTGTTCGCGGCCGGCCGCGAGGGCGCGCTGGCGCTGTACCGCGCCGCGTTGGCCGCCGACGGCCGGCTGGGCCCGGCGCAGCCGCTGGCCGGTGACGGCGGGCGCCGGGAAGAGCGCGGGCCGGCCCTGAGCGCGGACGGCAAGCAGCTGTTGTTTGCCCGCCAGCAGGGCCGTGGCGCCGGCTGGGACCTGTTCGTGGCGACGCTGGATGCGCAGGGCCTGCGCGGCCCGGCCAGCGCACTGAGCGCGTTGAACAGCGCCGACGACGAGACCGACGGCGACTGGCTGGGCCAGGACGGCGCCGTGGTGTTCAGCCGCGGCAATGGCAGTACCGCGCAGGTCTGGAGCAGCGGCTGTGCGTGGAGCGGTGTAGCGCTGCAGCCGCTGGGGCTGTCGTTCAACCAGGCCGGCGGCTGGACCGGTGCGCCGGTGGTCGACAACGCCAAGCCGGGCGAGATGATGGTGGCCAGCAGTGCAGCGAAGGCGCCGCGTGCCGGTGGCGTGGACGTGTACCGGTTGGCGGTGCCGAAGGTGGCGGCGGTGGCCGGGTGCGCGCGGTAGATCCACGCCATGCGTGGATGGCCGTTTGGTAGATGCCAACCTTGGTTGGCATACGTGAAAGCGCCAACCAAGGTTGGCGACTACCAGTAGATCCACGCCATGCGTGGATGAAACGCCCTGTCAGCGCGACAACACCTTGGCGCGCAACTGCTCGTACTCCATTTCGCTCAGCTGGCCGTTGTCCTTGCGCTGGTTCAACGCGGCCAGCTCGGCCTGCACGGTCTCCGGCAGCGCCTGCTCACGGGCCACGTGGCGGGCAGCGGAGAGCTGTTCCGGCGGGCGCTTGCCGGCCCGCCAGGCGGCGATGAAGACAGCGACGATGATGGCGCCGAACACCAGCGTACCGGTGCCCCAGATCAGCCATTGCATCCATCCCAGTTCGGGTCCCATCGCGCAGTCCTCCGTCTATCGTGGCGCTATTGTCAGCGCTCGCGCAGCCATCGCGCCACCTGCGGCGCGAAATAGGTCAGCACACCATCGGCGCCGGCCCGCTTGAAACCCAGCAGCGACTCCAGCACGCAGGCGCGTTCCTCCAGCCAGCCGTTGGCGAAGGCGGCCTTCATCATCGCGTACTCGCCACTCACCTGATAGGCGAAGGTCGGCACACCGAATGTCTCCTTCACCCGGCGCACCAGGTCCAGGTACGGCATGCCCGGCTTGACCATCACCATGTCGGCGCCCTCTTCCAGGTCCAGCGCGATCTCGCGCAGGGCCTCGTCGCCGTTGGCCGGGTCCATCTGGTAGGTCTTCTTGTCGGCCTTGCCAAGGCTGGCCGCGCTGCCCACCGCATCACGGAACGGGCCGTAGAACGCCGAGGCGTACTTGGCCGAGTAGGCCATGATGCGCACGTTGATGTGGTTGTCGGCATCCAGCGCACGGCGGATCGCGCCGATGCGGCCGTCCATCATGTCCGACGGCGAGACGATGTCCACACCGGCCTCGGCGTGCGACAGCGACTGCTTGACCAGCGCTTCGACAGTGATGTCGTTGAGCACGTAACCCTTGTCGTCGATGATGCCGTCCTGGCCGTGGGTGGTGTACGGGTCCAGCGCCACGTCGGTCATCACTCCCAGTTCCGGGAAGCGCGACTTCAGCGCGCGGATCGCACGCTGCGCCAGGCCGTCCTCGGCCCACGCCGCCGACGCGTCCAGCGACTTCAGCGACGGGTCGATCACCGGGAACAGGTCGATCACTGGAATGCCCAGTTCCAGCGCTTCTTCGGCCACCTTCAGCAGCTCTTCGATCGACAGCCGCTCCACGCCCGGCATCGACGGCACTGCGGTGCGGCCCGCCCGTTCGTGCACGAACACCGGGTAGATCAGGTCGTCGGTGGTCAGCGTGTTCTCGCGCATCAGGCGGCGCGAGAACTCGTCGTGGCGCATGCGGCGCGGGCGGTAAAGCGGGTGGGACATGGCAGGCTCCGAGGAGTGGCTATTGCAACAGGTAGCCCTGCGGCAGCAGGGGTTCGGGCAACGGGCGTTCGCCGAGCGCGTCGAGCTGGTCGATCTCGATCGTGCGCACCAGCGCGTCCAGCGGCAGGTCGTTCGGCTCCAGGCCGAACGGGTCTTCCATTTCTTCGCCCAGCTGGTCCAGGCCGAAGAAGGCGTAGGCCAGCACCGCCGACAGTACCGGCGTGCCCCAGCCCAGCGAGCTGGCCAGGCCGAACGGCAGCAGCACGCAGAACATCCATGCGCAGCGATGCAGCAGCAGGGTGTAGGCGAACGGCAGCGGCGTGGTGAGGATGCGCTCGCAGCCGGCCTGGATCGACGACATCGCGTGCAGGCGCTCTTCCAGCTGGGTGTAGAGGATCGGGTCGAGTTCGCCGGCGCGCAGGGCCTGGGCCAGCTCGGCAGCGATCATCGACAGCAATGCGTCGGGCACGTTCTCGCGCTGGCCCAGCTGCTCGCGCTGCGGCTTGTCCAGCCACGGCAACGCCGCCAGGGCCACGATGCGCCCGCGCAGGCGCGCGGCCAGCGCATGGGCAAAAGCCGTAGTGAGGTAGGCGATGCGGCGGCGGCGACCGGCGTCATCGGCCAGCAGCAGGTTCACCTGGCGGGCCAGCGAACGCGATTCGTAGACCAGCTGCCCCCACAGCTTGCGGCCTTCCCACCAGCGGTCGTAGCAGGCGCTGTTGCGGAAACTGAGGAAGATCGACAGGACCAGGCCGAGCAGGGTGAACGGCGTGACGGAAACGCGCTCGATGCCGGTCGGCGGCGCCAGTTCCACCACCGCGGCCACCGCGATGGACAGGATCAGGATGGCCAGCACCTTCGGCGCGATCGCTTTTACGATCGAGCCGCGCAGGATGTACAGCAGTTGCCAGCCGTGGGGACGGGGTCGGATGATCATGGGGCAGCCGCGCCGGGCGCGGATTCACAGGCACGCGGGGGGCTCGCGCAGCCGTTCATTGTACGCCGCTGCCCGGCCCTCGGCCGTGTACCTGCGACGCCCTGTCGCACCCGGCGATGCGGCTCAGATCACGCCGCCACCCAGGCCCAGGCGCAGGATGCCGACCACCACCACGATGCCGTTCAGCACCAGCCCGGCCCAGGCCCGGCCGCGCTTGGTCGGGTGGGTGAACAGGATGCCCAGCGCGGCGATCACCGCGCCCACGGCGGCGAACGGGATCAGGAACCAGTTGCCCCAGCCCAGCAGCGGAATCAGCGCCAGGATCATCCACAACAGCGCCAGTACGCCCCACAACAGACTGATCACGCCCATTCCACTCTCCCGCAGTTGGTTCCTGTCTGTGCACCATAGTCGTTCCCGCCGTCGCCGCCTACTGCCGTTGGCGGGGCTGTCACCGGCACCGTGCTAGCGTGCCGCCGTGCCTGCTCTGGGCCGGGTGTTGGCGCCGATTCAGAGTGGCCCGCCGATGATCGCAACCAGTCCTACAGGGGTCGTGCCATGAACATCCGTTGGGCCGCGTTGGCGGCCATCCTGCTGGTCGCCGCCGGCTGTGCCAGCACCTCCAAGGTCATGCTGGGGCGCGCCCGCGCGCCGATCGATCCGGCACTGGTGCAGATCTATTCGACGCCGCCGGCCGGCTCCCAGGAAATCGCCCAGCTGGAATCGGCGTCTGCCGTGGGCTTCGGCACGCAGGGCCAGACCGATGCAGCGGTGGCGCGCCTGAAGCGCGAGGCCGCAGCGCTGGGCGCCAATGGCGTGGTGCTGATGGGCGTGGGCAGCAGCGGCTCACCGGTGGGCATGTCGGTGGGTGCCGGCACGTTCGGCTCGCATGTCGGCGGTGGCGTCGGCATCGGTATTCCGACCACGCAGAAGCGCGCCGCCGGCGTGGCGATCTGGGTGCCGAACCCGGAACCGCCGGCACGACTGCCGACGCAGGTGATCACCCCGCAGCGGTGACGCGGCAGCGTCACCGCAGGTAGTGCCGGCCGCTGGCCGGCAACCTCAGGAATCCTCTCGACGCCAGGGGAATGCCGGCCAGCGGCCGGCACTACCGGGGGTGTTCAGCGCTTGTACTTCGGCACGAACACCTTGTTCACCGCGTCGGCCAGCTGGTCCGGCGGCAGCAGGCCCTGGTCGAGCAGGAAGTTGTTGAACGCCAGGCGGTCGAACTTCGCACCCAGTGCCAGCTCAGTCTGCATGCGCAGTTCCAGGATACGGGTGTAGCCGTAGAAGTAGCTGCCGGCCTGGCCCGGCATGCGCACCATGTAGCGGTCCAGTTCCTGGGTGGCCATCGCCTTGGACAGGCCGACCTGCTCCATCAGCACGCGCTCGCCGTTGGCGCGGTCGGTCAGGCCGAGGTTGAGCATCGGGTCGAGCATCGCGCGTGCGGCGCGCAGCAGGCGGAACTGCAGGGCGATCATCTGCCCGTCCAGTGGCTCGTACGGCACCATCTCGGCCTCGGCATACAGCGCCCAGCCTTCCACGTTCACCGAATTGAACGCGAACATGGTGCGTGCCAGCGACACGCCGCGCTCGACCATCGCGGTGAACTGCAGCTCGTGGCCGGGGCGGCCTTCATGCGCACTCAGCGTCCACGCCGCCGCACCGAAGTTGAAGTCGTCGTACTGTGCGCCCGGGCCCGCGGCCGGGTTGCCCAGCGGCAGCACGAAGGTGCCCTGCTGCCCGGTGTTGTTGACCAGCGGCGCCGGCAGGAAATGCGGGGCCGGGCTGGCCGCGCTCTCGGCGGCCGAACCCAGGCGCATCTGCATGGCGCGCTTGGGCACGTCGACGATGGCATGCTCGCGGATCAGCGGATCGATCGCATCGATCACCTTGCGGTAGTGGCCTTCCAGATGGTCGTCGGCGATCTTGTCGGCCTTCAGCGCGCGGATCACCGCCACCGGGTCGCTCGGGTCGGCCACCTTCAGGCCCTTGTCCTTCACCACCAGCGGCGCCAGCTGCTGCATCGCCGAGCGGGTTTCCATGAACTCCAGCTGCGCGCGCTGCATCAGCAGCTTCGGGTCGATGTCGATGCCGACCTGCTTGAGCTGGTAGGCGTACAGCGGCGCCGGCAGCCGTGCGTCGGTGCGCGCCTTCGGCAGCACGGTCGAGCGCGTCCAGCTGGCGTAGTCCTTCATCTGCCCGGCCAGGGCCTTCATCGCTTCATCGGCGCCGGCGATCTGGTACTTCTTCAGCAGCGACTCGATGCCGCTGATGTAGGTCTCGACGTTGTCCAGCGACTGCTGCACTTCGATCTTCGTCGGCTGCAGCAGGCTGCTGTCCTTCAAGCGCTCTTCGTAGCGCTGGCGGGCCAGCGTGGTGAACGCGGTGCCGCCCGGCTGCAGGCCGGCGTAAGCCTTGAGGCGGTCGATCGCCTTGGCCCGGCGCTCGGCCGGCACCTGGTCGGACAGCAGCAGGTTGAGGCCGCTGAACACCGTCTGCGGCGCGTCACTCCACGGCAGCAGGTACTTCTCGTTGAGCTCACTGCCTTCGATGTTCTGGTTGGCGGCGTGGATCATGATCTCCAGGTCCTGGCGGACGTTGGGATCCTGCTCGGTGGCCAGCTTCGCCTTCAGTTCGTCGCGGGCCTTGGCCATCGCGGCGCGGTAGCGCTTGCCGTTGTCCGCGCCGAGGTCGGCCACCTTGTCGTCGTAGCCGGGCACGCCGAAGAAGCCGGTTTCTTCCGGCTGGAACGGGCCCTGCGCATCGAGCAGGATCTGCGCCAGTGCGTTGCTGCGGGCGACCCAGGCCGGGCTGGCCGGTGTGGCGGCCTTGGCGGCGGGTGCCGCCAGCGCCGGCGGTGCGGACAGCAGCGGGGCGGCGGTCAGGGCCAGGGCAACGGCCAACGCGATCGGCTTCATGGTGCACTCCAGGACAGGGTTGCCCGCACCCTACGCGCTCAGCGCGGTGGCGACAATCGGCCGGAGGTCACAACGCTGCGGTCAGCGGGCATTCGCCGCGTTCGCGGCAGGCCTGCAGTTCGCATTCCTGCGCGGCCTCATCGTCATCCAGCGCAGTCAGGTCGAAGGTCTGCTTGTTCTCCCCCAGCACGTACATCACCGGGTAGTCCCACACGTCGTCGCTGCGGGTGCCCTTCACGAACAACCGGCCGTGTGCGCGGGGGCCTTCCAGGGCCACGGTCAGGCCGACATCGCGCTGGCCGTTGAGCGCGGTCTGCATGCTGCCCAGCGGCATCGATTCGGTACGCAGCGGCTCGCCGAAGGCTTCCACCAGTTCGATGCTGCAGCCGGCGCGACGCATCGCCTCGCGCATCGGTGGGCTCTCGCGTGCCGCCTCACTCCAGCGCAGCACGCTCCAGGCCACCGTGCCACCGGCCCCGGCCAGCACCAGCAGCACGGCCACGGGCATCGCCCAGCGCCAGTGGCGGGACCACCAGCCGGCGGGCTTCGGGCCGTGGGTGGGAATCGGCGGCGGCAGTGTCATCGGCGGGCTCCTTCCCGTCTGTGTTTCAAGGCTGCAGGCAGCGCCCCAGGAAGGCTTCGGCCACACGATAGCGATGCAGGGCATCGGCGCCGGACAGGCCATGCTTGGCACCCGGGTAGGTCATCAGCTCGAACGGCTGGCCGCGCTTCTGCAGCGCGCTCATCAAGCTGGTCGAATTGGTGAACAGCACGTTGTCGTCCGCCATGCCGTGGATCAGCAGCAACGGCGAGCGCAGCCCATCGATGTGGGTCAGCACGCGCGCTTCACGGTAACCGGCGTCGTTGCGCGCCGGCAGGTCCATGTAGCGCTCGGTGTAATGGCTGTCGTACAGGCCCCAGTCGGTGACCGGGGCGCCGGCCACGCCGCAGGCGTACTGGTTCGACGCCTTGGCCAGCAGCATCAGGGTCATGTAACCGCCGTTGGACCAGCCCTGCACGCCGATGCGCGCCGGGTCCACCCACGGCTGCTGCTTCAGCCAGGTCACGCCGCGCAGCTGGTCGGTCACTTCCACCGTGCCCTGCTTCCCGTACAGCGCACCACCGAAGTCGCGGCCGCGGCGCGGGGTGCCGCGGTTGTCCAGCGAGAACACGACGTAGCCCTGCTGGGCCAGGTACTGGTTGAACAGATGGTCGCCACGGCCGGGCCAGCTGTCGGTGACGGTCTGGCTGGCCGGGCCGCCATAGACATACACCGCCACCGGGTAGCGCCTGGACGGATCGAAGCCGGCCGGCTTGATCAGGCTGTAGTGCAGTGGCGTCTTGCCGTCGGCGGCGGTGAGCGTGCCGAACTCGACCGGGCGCTGCGCGTCGCGGTAGCGCGCATACGGGTGCTTGGGATCGGCCAGGTTGTTTTCCACCAGTGTGGCGATCTTCTCGCCGTTGGCGCGGAACAGCTCGATCTGCGGCGGCGTGGTGCTGTTGGACCAGCTGTCCACATAGACGCTGGCGTTGCGGGCGAAGCTGGCGCTGTGCATGCCCGGCGCCTTCGACAGGCGCTGCGGCTCGCCGCCCTGCAGCGATACCGCGTAGATCTGGCTTTCGCGCGGGCTTTCGATGCCGGCGCGGAAGTAGGCCTTGCCGGCCGTCTCATCCACCGCCAGCAGCTCGTCCACCGGCCAGTTGCCGTGGGTCAGCGCGGTGGCCTTGCCGTTGCTGTCGATGCGGTACAGGTGCTGGAAGCCGGTGCGCTCGGACGACCACAGCACGCCGCCGTCTTCAAGGAAGCGCAGGCTGTTGTGCAGCGGTACCCAGGTCGGGCTGGTCTCGTGGGCGAGTACGCGCTGGCGGTTGGAGTCGAGTGCCACTTCCACCAGGTCCAGCTGCTTCTGGTCGCGTGACTGGCGCTGGAAGCTCAGGTGCTGCGCATCGCGCCAATCGACGCGGGCCAGGTAGATGTCCTGTTCCTTGCCCAGGTCGACCCAGCGCGGCTGCGCCTCGGCGGCCGGTGCGATCACGCCCAGCTGCACGCGCACGTTGGCGTCACCGGCGGCCGGGTAACGCTGTTCGATCACATCGGTGCGGTCGGCGTAGACCTCGTAGCGCTTCTGCACCGGCACCGGTGCCTCGTCGATGCGCGCGAACGCGATGGCCGAATCGTCCGGTGCCCACCAGTAACCGGTGTGGCGGTCCATCTCTTCATCGGCGACGAACTCGGCCACGCCGTTGCCGATGGTGGTGCTGCCGTCGCGGGTCAGCTGCAGCTGCTTTCCACTGGCCAGGTCGATCACCCACAGGTTGCGGCCGCGGATGAAGCTGACGAAGCCGCCCTTGGGCGACAGCTTGGCGTCGGTGGCGAAGCCCTCACCGTGGGTCAGCTGGCGCACGGCCGCCGCCCCCTGCTGCTTGAGGTCGTACAGGTACAGCTCGCCGCCCAACGGGAACAGCAGGCGCTGTGCGTCCGGCGACCACTGGTAATCGACGATGCCGGTCATCGCGGCGATGCGCTGGCGCTCGCGGCGCGCCTTTTCCTCATCGCTGAGGGTCTCGGTGCCGGGCAGCACCACCTTGGAATCAACCAGCAACCGGGTCTGGCCACTGCCGATGTCGTAGGTCCACAGGTCCAGCTGGTTGCGATCGCTGTCCTTGCCGCGCAGGAAACTGACCTGCGAACCGTCCGGCGCCACCTTGGGCTTCATCAGGGTCGGGCCGGACAGCGGCAGCGGGCCGGTGATGGCCTCCAGGGTCAGCTTCTCGGCGTGGGCGGCGGTACTGGTGGCGAGCATGAGGGCAAGCGAAGCGAACAGGTGGCGCATGGAGGATCCCGGCAAACGGCAGGTCCGCCCTGCGGCGGGCGCGGGGCGGTCGTTCCCCCATCCTAACCAAGCCCGTGCAGGAAGGCAGCATGACCTTCTGCCCATGCTGCGGTGCTGGGGTCAGGGCCCTTTGCGTTGCAAAGGGATCCGACCCCGCGGCGGGTCAGCGCTGGCCGAACAGGTGCTTGCGCTCTTCGTCGCTGAGCGGCTTGCCGGCGTTCGGGTTCACCTGCTGGCGCAGCGCATAGGCGCGCTGGGTGGCCGGGCGCGCGGCGATGGCCTCGTGCCAGCGCTTGAGGTTCGGGAACGCGGCGAAGTCCACCGGCAGCTTGTCGTAGGCGCCGATCCACGGGTAGCTGGCCATGTCGGCGATGGTGTACTCGTCGCCGGCCAGGAAGGCGTGCTGGGCCAGGCGCTTGTCCATCACCCCGTGCAGGCGGCGCACCTCGTTGTCGTAGCGCTCGATCGCGTAGGGAATCTTTTCTGGTGCGTACACGTTGAAGTGGCCCATCTGGCCACTCATCGGGCCCAGGCCGGCCATCTGCCAGAACAGCCATTCCAGGGTGGTCACGCGGCCGCGCGGGTCGCTGGGCAGGAAGCGGCCGGTCTTCTCGGCCAGGTACAGCAGGATCGCACCGGACTCGAACACGCTCTGCGGGGCACCGCCATCGGCCGGGGCGTGGTCGACGATGGCCGGCATCTTGTTGTTGGGCGAGATGGCCAGGAACTCTGGCTTGAACTGGTCACCCGAGCCGATGTTGACCGGGTGGATGCGGTACTCCAGGCCGGCTTCCTCCAACAGCAGGGTCACTTTGTGGCCGTTCGGGGTGGGCCAGTAATACAGGTCGATCATGGCGTCGGCTCGGGGTGCGGAAAGGAACCTGAAGTCTAGTGCGTGAGTTGGGTTGGCACCGTCATGGCGGGCCGGTAACCTCGCGGCTCCCCCGAAACGCACTGTCCTGCATGAGCCACAGTCCTCGTCCCCTGTCCCCGTTGTCCTCGCTGATCTTCGCCTCGCGCTGGCTGCAGCTGCCGCTGTACCTGGGCCTGATCCTTGCCCAGTGCGTCTACGTGTTCCTGTTCGGCAAGGAACTGTGGCACCTGCTGTCCCACTCGGTGTCGATGGGCGAACAGCAGATCATGCTGATCGTGCTGGGCCTGATCGACGTGGTGATGATCTCCAACCTGCTGGTGATGGTGATCGTCGGCGGCTACGAGACCTTCGTCTCGCGCCTGCGCCTGGAAGGCCACCCGGACCAGCCGGAATGGCTGAGCCACGTCAACGCCAGCGTGCTGAAGGTGAAGCTGGCGATGGCGATCATCGGCATCTCCTCGATCCACCTGCTGAAGACCTTCATCGCCAGCGGTGCGCTGGGCGGTATCCCGCTGTGCACGCCGGAGCAGATGAGCGTGGCCGCCGCCAACATCGGTGTCGCCCGCTGCTCGATGCTGACCCAGGAAGGCGTGCTGTGGCAGACCATCATCCACTGCGTGTTCATCCTGTCGGCGATCGGCATCGCCTGGACCGACAAGCTGATGTCCAACGGCCACAGCAAGTCGCACGACAAGGCACACGACCACTGAGGTCGCCGCCGGCCACGACATGATCGCCGCGGCCCCACCCGGCCACCACCCCTTGTGCGGGGCGGTGGCCGGGATGCTAGATTGCATCCTCGCCGTTGCCGGCGGTGGCGTCGGGAAACGCCACCCTGCCGCGCCTGGACCACGGGTCCCGGCCATGCATATCAATGATTTACGTCACGTCGTCTTCTAAAGGGGAGCAGGATGTCGCACGTCTCAACGATCACCGCCGCGCGCCGGTGGCTGCCGGTTGCCTTGGCACTGGCGCTGGCCGCCTGCTCGGGCAAGGAAGAATCCGCAGCACCGGCTCCGGCCGCCGCCCCCACCGCCGCTGCACCGGCCGCACCGGTGGTCGCCGCCAAGGTGCAGTCGATGGGCACCGAGCAGCTGCGTGAGTCGGCCAGCCAGGCCCTGCGCGAGAACCGCATGTACGCGCCGGCCGGCGACAACGCCATCGAGTACTACCTCGCCCTGCGCGACAAGACCCCGGACGACGCCTCGGTGAAGAGCGCGCTGACCGACCTGCTGCCGTACACCCTGATCGCCGCCGAGCAGCACCTGGGGCGCGAGGACTACACCGAAGCGCAGCGGCTGGTGGCGCTGATCGAGAAGGTGGATGCATCCGCGCCGGCCCTGCCGCGCCTGAAGGACGGCCTGGCCAAGGGCGTGCAGAACGCGGCCAAGCGCACCGAGGCCGAAGCCGAGAAGGCCAAGAAGGACGCCGAGGACCGCAGCAAGCAGCAGACCGAGCAGCAGCGCCTGGCCGAGCAGCGTGCCAAGGAAGCCGACGCGGCCAAGCAGATCGCTGCGCAGCAGGATGCCGCCCGCCGCGACAACGAGCGCCAGGAAGCCGAGCGCCAGGCCGCCGCGCGCCGCGAAGCCGAGCTGAAGCAGCAGCAGGCCGCCGCCCAGCAGGCCAGTGCCGCACGCCAGGCCGCGGCTCCAGCGGCCGCTGCGGCGCCGAACCTGCGCCCGGTCAGCACCCCGGCGCCGCGCTATCCGTCCGAGGCACTGCGTGCAGGCACCTCCGGCGAAGTGCTGGTGGAAATCACCGTCGGCACCGACGGCTCAGTGACCAACGCCCGCGTGCTGCGCGCAACACCTTCGCGCGTCTTCGATCGCGAAGCCATGAACGCGGTCAAGCGCTGGCGCTTCGAGCCGGTCAGCGCACCGGTCACCACCCGCCGTACCCTGGTATTCGCCCCGGGCGGCACCTGACCGCAAAAAGGGGACGGAGGGGATTAAGTCGTTTCCGCCCCCGCAATGAGGACACGGCCCGGCATGTCCGGGCCGTGTTCATTTCAGGAGAGGCTGTCGATCAGGCGTTGCAGTGCCGGATCGCGCGCGGCCAGCACCTGGAACAGGCCCAGCGCATGCAGGCCCGGCAGCAGCCCACGCAGATCTGCTTCGGCGGTGACGCGGGTGGCGTCATCGCTGGCGGGGTCCTGCCAGTCACGGACGCTGGCGAGGAAGGCGCCGACGCTGCCCTTGCGCACGGTGAGGCCGTTTACCTGCACCTCGTTCTGATGGTCGGGAAGAATGTCCTGCGGCTGCATGGTGATGCTTCTGTGGGATCGGGAGCCCAGTGTGACGCCCAGTCATCGGCAGTTCTGCCGTATAACTGCCATTGGATATGGCAGATCAGACATCACCTGTGCTGATTGACCCCGCTTTGGCGAACGCTGAAGGCGGTCCTCTCGTCATGGCCTCCCAGCTGCGGGTGCCGGGACGGCGCCGCACCGCGCGCCACCAGCACGTGCGCGGCCAGTTGCTGGGTGCCCACCACGGCCTGCTGCGGATCGAGGCCGGCGACCTGCACTGGCTGCTGCCGGCGGGGCATGTTGCCTGGATACCGCCCTTGCTGCCCCACGCCCTGATAGGGGCAGACGCATTCGATGGCTGGAGCCTGTACGTCCGCGCCGATACCGGCCTGGATCTGCCCCCGCTGCCCCGTATTTTCCAACCCGATGCGCTGTTGCAGGCGGCGGTGACGCGCGCACTGCGCTGGCCCCATCAGGCACTGGACGCTGCGCAGGCACGCCTGGCCGGCGTCATCGCCGATGAGATCCGTGCCAGCACTCCCTTGCCATTTGCCCTGCCACAGCCGCGGGATCGCCGGTTGCGGCGGATCGCGGCGGCGCTGGCGCGTTCGCCGGACGACCTGCGCAGCGTCGAAGCGTGGGCAGCCGCCAGCGGACTGTCCAGCCGCAGCCTCGCCCGCCGTTGGCAGGCCGCCACAGGCATGACCCTGGGCCAGTGGCGGCAGCGCCTGCGCGTGCTGCTGTCACTGCCACGCCTGCTGGCAGGCGAACCGGTGATCAGCGTCGCCCTGTCGATGGGCTACGACACGCCCAGTTCCTTCATCAACGTGTTCAAGCGCGAGATGGGGGTAACGCCCGCGCGGTACGCAAAAGGGGACGGAGGGGATTAAGTCGCTTCTGACTCCTCCGATACGCCTGCGCGGCATTACCTGATGCCCTACGCCACGGTGCCGATGCCAGGCTGAGGCCCCCTTCGACCTGGGAATCCCATGCCCCGACAAGCGCGCCTGATGCTGGCCGGCCAGGCCTATCACGTGATCCAGCGCGGTGTGAACAAGGGTGCGATCTTTGTCGACGACATCGACCGGCAACTGTTCCTGCATCTGCTGCACAGCGCTTTCCTCAAGCACCGCGTCGCACTGCATGCCTACGTACTGATGGACAACCACATCCACCTGCTGGCCACGCCATCCACGCAGCGTGGGCTGGCCGATGCAATGCGCATGCAGGGCAACAACTATGTGCAGGCTTTCAACCAGCGGCACGGCCGCACCGGTCCCCTGTGGCAGGGCCGCTTCCATTCCTCGATGATCGACAGCGACGCTTACCTGCTCAGCGTATACCGCTACATCGAACGCAATCCCGTTCGTGCCGGCATTGCGGTCAGTGCTGAAGATCATCCGTGGTCCAGCGTGCACGGCAACCTTCAACGACGCGATGACCCCATGCTGACCCCGCATCCCGCATTCAGAGCGTTGGCCGCGACCGCTCGCAACAGGACGGCGGTGTATGCGCGATTCCTGCGCGATGTGAATGCGTCCGCCGATCTGCCCGCAATCCGCAGTCATAGCGCCAAACAGCGTCCGTTGGGGGATGCTGCGTTCCTGCGGATGGTAGAGAAGACGCTCGGGCGCCCGGTGGCGATGCGAAGACAAGGCCGCCCGCGCAAGGAGGGGACGGGAGGGGCAGAAACGACTTAATCCCCTCCGTCCCCTTTTTGGGGTCAGCCGGAGATGGCCAGGCGCTCGTTGTGGTAGCGGCGCACGGCGGCGAACCACAGCACGGCGGCCAGGCCGAGGCTGGCACCGAGGTAGATCGCCCAGACCGTCGGGGTGATGGTCTCGTGGCGGATCACCTTCAGCAGCATCTGGTTCTGCGACAGGAACGGCACGGCGTACTGCCACATCTCGCTCTTCAGCGGGTAGGCCACCAGTGCATAGCCAGGCAGCATCGGCAGCAGCATCAGCCAGGTCATGTGGCTCTGCGCTTCCTTCATGCTCTTGGCCGCGGCCGACAGGAAAGTCAGCAGCGAGGTACCGATCAGCAGCATCGGCAGCATCACCAGCAGCATCTGCAGCATCGAGCCGACGTTCATGTTGAACTGGCGGCCGATGTTGCCGGGTGCGATCTGCGCGCTCACCTTGAACGCGACCAGGGTCAGCAGCAGCGACACGAAACCGACCACGCAGGCGGCGGCGATCTTGCCGCTGACGATCGCGCTGCGCGAGCCCGGCGTGGCCAGCAGGGGTTCCAGCGACTGCCGCTCGCGCTCGCCGGCGGTGGCGTCCATCACCAGGTAGGCGCCCCCGATGAACGAGGTCAGCGTTAGCAGTACCGGCAGCAGCATCGACAGGATCATGCCGCGCTTGGCTTCGGCACTGGCCAGGTCCTGGCGTGCCACGTCCAGCGGGCGTGCCACCTGTGCATCGATGCCGCGTGCCATCAGGCGCAAGGCACCGACCTGGCCGTTGTAGGTGGCCAGCGCCGCCTCCAGGCGTGCACTGGGTACCTCGGCCGCGCGACGCGTGCTGTCCTTGATCACCTCCACCAGCGCCGGCTTGCCCTCGGCCCAGTCCTTGCCGAAGTCCCCGCTGATGCGCAGCGCCACATCGATGTCCTGGCTGCGGATGGCCTCGGCCAGGTCCTTCGGCGCCGGTGCGGCATTGAGGCCCTGTGCGGCGAGGAAGCGCACCAGGTTCGGCGCGTTCTCCGCGCCGATCGTCGGGATCTGCAACGGCTCCTCGATCTGGGTGCGCACCCGGCTCTCGGCCAGCTTGCCCATGCCCAGCAGCAGCACCGGGTACAGCAGCGGCCCGAACAGCAGGGTCAGCAGCAGCGTGCGGCGGTCACGCGACAGGTCGCGCAGTTCCTTGCGCATCACCGTCATCAGGGTCGACATCATGCTCATGCGTGCAGGCCCTCTTCGCTGCCGATCAGTTTCACGAACGCGTCCTCAAGATTGGCTTCACCGGCCTGCGCACGCAGATCATCGGCGCTGCCCGCGGCCATCACCGTGCCCTTGGCGATGATCACGATGTGGTCACACAACGCGCCCACCTCCTGCATGATGTGGCTGGACAGGATCACGCAGCGACCCTCTTCGCGCAGGCCCAGCAGGAAGCGGCGCAGCGCGCGCGTGGTCATCACGTCCAGGCCGTTGGTCGGTTCGTCGAGGATGACGTTGCGCGGGTCGTGCACCAGCGCGCGGGCAATCGCGGTCTTGGTGCGCTGGCCCTGCGAGAAGCCATCGGTCTGGCGGTCGAGGATGTCGCCCATGTCCAGCGCGTGCGACAGCACCTCGATGCGTTCGCGGATGCGCTCGGCCGACAGGCCATGCAGCTCGCCGAAGTAGGCGATGTTCTCGCGCGCGGTCAGGCGCTTGTAGACGCCGCGCGCATCGGGCAGTACGCCCAGGTGGCGACGTACCTCCACCGGATTGCCGGCGGCATCGATGCCATCGACGCTGATGCTGCCCTGGTCAGGGGTCATCAGCGTGTAGAGCATGCGCATGGTGGTGGTCTTGCCGGCACCGTTGGGGCCGAGCAGGCCGGTGATCTGCCCATCGCCGGCGCGGAAGCCGACGTTGGCGACCGCCTGGATGCGGCCCGTGCGGGTATCGAAGGCCTTGTGCAGGTTGTCGGCGACGATCATGGTTCCCATCCGTTGAACGAGGTGAACGCCGGCACGTAGCTCAGCGTGTCCAGGCAGCCGGCATCCAGCGCCTTGGCATCGGTCTTGTCGATGAACTGGCCGAGCAGCCGCGGCATGCAGCCGGCGGTCAACGTGCCATGGCCCTGGCCACGGGCGACCAGCGCACGGCCATTGGGCAGGCCCTTGAGCACCTGTGCGGCGTAGCGCGGGGGGGTCACCGGGTCCAGCTCACCGGACAGCAGCAGTGCCGGCACGTCGCTGCGCAGCGGCACGGCATCGGTTGCCGGCGCCGGACGGTGCGGCCACACCGGGCAGGCGGCGAAGAAGGCGCTGGCCACTTCGTTGCCGAACAGCCGCTCGGGGTCCTCGGCCGGCGCGTGGTAGCGCGGCGCATCCTCGCTGCAGATCACCGACCACTGCATGCCGCGGTTGATCTGGAAATCCATGCTGCGGTTCGCGCCGCGCGCCAGCGATGCCAACGGGGCATAACGACCGTGCGCGGCTTCATCCAGCACCAGTGGCAGCAGCGAGGAATACTGCGGCACGTAGGAGAAGGCGAAGGCCAGGCCGACCACGCTGTCCGGCGTCAGGACATCCTGCCGCGGTGCGTTGGTACCCGGGTCGCGATACTCGACCGAGACCGGTGCACGGCGCAGGGTGTCGACCACGCTGCGCAGCTGCGCGCGGGTGTCGGTCGGGAAACGCTTGCTGCACGCGGCATCCTTGCGGCACTGCGCCGACTGCAGGGCGATCGCATCCTCGAAGGTGGTCGCGAAGTCGCCACCGACCACCAGCTCGTTCGGTACCACGCCATCGATGACGATGCTGCGGGTGTGCTGCGGATAGGCCCCGGCATAGCGCTGGGCCACGCGGGTACCGTAGGAGCCGCCAACCAGGTTCAGCTGGTCCACACCGAGCGCCGCACGCACCGCATCCAGATCGGCGATCGCCTCAGTGGTGGTGTAGAAGCGCGCATCGGCACGCCCCTGCAGCGATGCGGCGCAGCGCTGGGCGTAGTCGCGCAGCGATGCCTCGGAAGGCGCGGCATCCTCGTCCATCTGCAGCGGCTTGCCATCTGCGCCCAGACAGCTGAGCGGGTTGGAGCCGCCGGTGCCGCGCTGGTCGATCAGGAACACGTCGCGCTGCTTGCGCACCTGGCGCAGTGCGGTATCGACGATGACCGCCACCTCGCTGGCCGCCTGGCCGGGGCCGCCGGCCAGGAAGAACACCGGGTCGGGCTGGCTGGCGCCGCTGCTGCCCGATTCCAGCCAGGCGATGCGCAGGCCGATCCGGCGGCCATCGGGCTGGGCCCGGTTCTCCGGCACCTGCAGGGTGGCGCACTGCGCCTCCACGTTGGCGCTGGCGCCTTCGGTGGACAACGTGCAGGGCTGGAAGTCGATCGTGCCGAAGCGGCGGCTGGGTGCATCGCTGGCGCTTCCGGCGGCGGCCGGCGGCGGCTGGCTGCACCCGGCAAGCATCAGGCTGGCCAGCATCCCGGCCAGCGCGAGGTGGTGTCTTTGCATCGTGCTCGTTTCCCCTGGAGGACGTTCCTGTCGACCACGACGGGCTGCCGCGGAAGATGTGACCCAACTTACACGGGCAGCGCGCCGACGGCGATGGGCAATGACGAATCCGCCGCCGACGGCGCGCAGACCTGGCAGTCCCGCGCTCGGCCTTGGCCCGTGCAGGGCGGCATCGGCGGCGGCCAGCAGCACCCCAAGGGCCAGTGTTCCGGCCCGACGGCGATGCGGGGTCTGAAAACGGCGAGCACGGCGACCGGCGCATGCGCACAATCCGCGGAAAACCCAAGGAGACGCCCATGCACGCGTGGTACCTCGGCGGCATCGACCACCGCCCGTTCCTGCACCTGTTCGAGATGAGCGACAGCGCGCTCGCCACGCTCGGCATCCAGCGTCGCTGGGCCGGCGCCAACGGCGGACATCCCTGCCGGATCAGCCTGAGCGACCCCGCGCCTGGCAGCGAGCTGCTCCTGCTGTCCCACGTCCACCTGCCGCTGCATTCGCCGTACCGCGCCGCCGGCCCGATCTTCGTGCAGCGCGGCGTGACCCGTTGCGTCCTGCCGCCGGGCGAGGTGCCCCCGTATGTGCAGCGCCGGATGATCTCGATGCGTGCCTATGACCACGCCGCGCTGATGTGCGGTGCCCAGGTCTGCGCGGGCACCGAGGTGGCCGACCACCTGGATGCACTGTTTGCCGACCCGTCGGTGGCGTTCGTGCAGCTGCACAACGCGGCGCATGGCTGTTTCTCGTGCCAGGCAGATCGCGTGGCTACCGGGACTGCGTCGCGTGATCTCCATGACGTGATCGATGCCACGCCGGTCACGTGACGTCCAGCGCATCCGTTCAGCCCTGCGTGAAGCCTGCGGGAAGGGCTTCACATGCGCAGTCACGGATCGGCACTGCGATGGTTCCGTCGCCTGCAGTGCGACTCGATACTCGCCGTGGTGCCGCCGAAAGTCCGCCGCGCAGCGCAGCTCCTGCGGTCACCGTTCCCTTTCGACGACCACAAGGATGCGCCATGTCATTCCGATCCACGCCGCTGTTGCTCGCCACCTCGTTCGCCGCTGCGGGCCTGTGCCTGGCCGGCAACGCGTTCGCCCACGGCACGATGACCACGCCGGTCAGCCGCGTCTATGCCTGCTTCCAGGGCAATCCCGAGAACCCGACCAACCCGGCCTGTGCCGCTGCAAAAGCGATTGGCGGTTCACAGGCGTTCTACGACTGGAACGGCATCAACCAGGCCAACGCCAACGGCAACCATCAGGCCGTGGTGCCCGACGGGAAGCTGTGCAGCGGCAACAACCCGACCTTCCGCGGCCTGGACGTGAACCGCAGTGACTGGCAGACCACGCCGATCCAGGCCGATGCCAATGGCAAGTTCACTTTCGTGTTCAAGGCGACCGCACCACACGCCACGCGCGACTGGCGCTTCTTCGTCACCCGCGAAGGCTGGCAGCCGGGAAGCCCGCTGCGCTGGGCCGACCTGCAGGAGTTCTGCACGCTGGGCAATACGCCGCTGTCGGCCGACGGCACCTACAAGCTTCAGTGCACGTTGCCGCAGCGCACCGGCCAGCATGTGATCTACAACACCTGGCAGCGCTCGGATTCGACCGAGGCGTTCTATACCTGCATGGACGTGCGCTTCCAGGGCGGCGGAGGGACCGCACCGGCACCGCAATGGCAGGACGCCGGCCCGGTCACCGCACGCAGTGAGCTGCCGGTTGGCACGACGCTGGCGCTGCGCGTGTTCAACGCCAACGGCAATGACGTCGAACGTGTGGAGGCCACCCTGGCCAGCGGCCAGACCGCACCCGCGCAGTGGCCGTTGGTGCTCGCCCGCAAGGTCAATGCCAGTGCCCAGCACGCGCGCGTGGGCGTGCTTGCCAATGGCGTGATCACGCCGACCGCCTCAGCCACCGACAACCGCGTGTACCTGAAGGACGGCAACCGCTTCCAGCTCGATACCCAGGTTCCCGACCCGGGTACACCGTCACCGGGCGGTGATTTCGACCACGTGTACCCGGCGGGCATCGGCAGCTATGTGCCGGGCCAGACCGTGGTGAAGGGCAGCGACGGCAAGCTGTACGCCTGCCGCCCGTTCCCGGAAGGTGCATGGTGCAACGTCAACGCCGAGGCGTACCGGCCGGGTGTGGGTGCGGCCTGGCGCGATGCGTGGATTGCATACTGAGACCGGGTACAGGGAATGGTGGCAGAGCGCCGTTCCCTGCATAGCGTGAGACGCGCCAGCGCGTGAGTGGGAAGCCGTTCCCATATGCAACCACGCGATGCTTTTTTCAACGTAATCCGATGGATGCGGGCGGGCGGGATGTCGAGACTTCGCGGGGTTTCACCACCCACAGGAGATCTCCATGCATCTGTCACACCGGACCGTCATCGCGCTGTCTGTGATCGCAGGCATTGCCACCTCTGGCAGCGCGTTCGCCCACGGCACCCTGTCCAAACCCGCCAGCCGTGTCTATGCCTGTTACCAGGGCAATCCCGAAAATCCGACCAACCCCGCCTGCGCTGCCGCCAAGGCCATCGGTGGTGCGCAACCGTTCTATGACTGGGCCGGGATCAACCAGGCCGAGGCCCATGGCAACCACCAGGCCGTCGTGCCCGATGGCCAGTTGTGCAGCGGCGGCAACAGCAAGTACCGCGGCCTGGATCTGAACCGCAGTGACTGGCAGACCTCGCCGATCCGAGCCGACGCCCGTGGCCGCTACACGTTCGAGTTCAAGGCGCCGGCCCCGCATGCCACCCGCGAGTGGAAGTTCTATGTCACCCGCGATGGCTGGCAACCAGGCAGCCCGCTGCGCTGGGCCGACCTGCAGGAATTCTGCACGCTGGGCAACGTGCCGGTCTCCGGTGACGTCTACAAGCTGGACTGCCCGCTACCCAAGCGCAGCGGCCAGCACATCATCTACAACACCTGGCAGCGCTCGGATTCGGGCGAGGCGTTCTATACCTGCGCAGACGTGCGCTTCGAGGGGGGCGGTGGTGTGACCCCGCCGCCGCAGTGGCAGGACGCGGGTCCGGTCACTGCCCGTGGTGCGCTGGACGTGGGCACCATCCTGACCCTGCGGGTCTTCAACGCCCAGGGCAACGATCTGGAAAGCCCGCAGATCACCCTTGCCGCCGGCCAGACCGCTGCGAACCAGTGGCCGCTGGCACTGGCCCACAAGGTCAATGGCACTGCGCAGCAGGCGCGCGTGGGGGTGATGAAGAACGGCGTGATCACGCCCGTCGCCTCGGCTACCGGGAACCGCGTCTATCTGAAGCCAGGCCACCTGTTCCAGCTCGATACCCGCGTGCCGGATCCGGTCGATCCGATCGATCCGCCGCCGGCTGACGACTACGACTTCGTATACCCCGCGGGTATCGGCAGCTACACGCCGGGCCAGACCGTGGTGAAGGGCACCGACGGCAAGCTGTATGCCTGCCGCCCGTTCCCGGAAGGCGCCTGGTGCAACATCAATGCAGAGGCCTACCGCCCGGGTACCGGCTCTGCCTGGCGTGATGCCTGGATCGAGTACTGAAGGCAGGGCACCGGGGGCGGCGTGGGGTCGCCTCCGGTTTCCAGGGTTGCCGGCCAGCGGCCGGCACTACCGGGGTTCGTGCGGTTGCCGGCCAGCGGCCGGTACTACCGGGGTTCGTGGGGTTGCCGGCCAGCGGCCGGCACCAGCCGGACCTATTTGCTGCTGACGTACTTCTCGCGGCGGATCTGCGGGTTGCCCAGGCCGGCGGCCTTCAGCAGCTCGGCGCAGGCATCGACCATGTCCGGGTTGCCGCACAGGTAGGCGATGTCCGTGGCCGGGTCCGGCGTGAAACCGGCCAGCGCCTGCTGCACGTAACCGTGCTGCACGTCCGGATGCGGATCGGCGGGCAGTTCGCGCGACAGGCACGGAACATAGCGGAAGTTCGGGTGTTTTTCGGCGAAGCTGTAGAAGTCCTCGCTGTACAGCAGCTCGCCCGGGCTGCGCGCGCCCTGCAGCAGCACGATCTGCGCACCACGTTCGGCCATGGCCTTTTCCAGCAGCGGCAGCATCGAGCGGTACGGGGTAACGCCGGTACCGGTGGCGATCAGCAGGTAGCGGGCATTGTGGTCACCGGGATTCAGGCAGAAGCGGCCGTAGGGGCCGGACGCACTGATCTGGCCGCCGTGCTCCAGCGCCTCGAACAGCGCGGTGGCGGCGCCACCGGGCACGAAGCTGACCGCGATATCCACCGCCTCGCCCGGGCCCAGTGCGTGGTCGTGAATGGTCGCCAGCGAGTAGCTGCGCTTGGTTTCGGTGCCATCGGCGTAGCTGAAATGGACCTGGATGAACTGGCCGGGCTGGAAATCCAGCGGCTGCCCATCGTCACGCACGAACTGGTAGTGGCCGACGGTCGGGGCCAGCATGCGGCGGCCGACCAGCTTGAGGGGGAATTGAACAGGCACGACTTTTCGGGACAGTGTGTAGCCGGGGCAAGCCCTCGGGGTCTTCTATAATAGCCCCTCCCCGCCCCTCTCCAGCGCCAGCCCATGGGCGCGAAGGCTTCGAGCTTGGCATCCCAGAACGATACGGCGCCCGCCCTGCGCGTGCGCGACCTGCGCAAGACCTACGACAACGGCACCCAGGCCCTGAAGGGGGTTTCCCTGGAAGTGGCCCCGGGCGACTTCTTCGCCCTGCTGGGCCCCAACGGTGCCGGCAAGTCGACCCTGATCGGCATCATCAGCTCCCTGGTCAACCTCAGCGAGGGCCAGGTGGAGGTGTTCGGCAGCGACCTGGTGCGCAACCGCAGCGCCACCATGCGCCTGATCGGGCTGGTGCCGCAGGAAATCAACTTCAACCTGTTCGAAAAGCCCTTCGACATCCTGGTGAACTACGCCGGCTTCTACGGCGTGCCGCGCGAGGAAGCGGAGCAGCGCGCCGAAGAGGAACTGAAGCGGGCCCACCTGTGGGAAAAGGCGCAGGTGATGAGCCGCACGCTGTCCGGCGGCATGAAGCGCCGGCTGATGATCGCCCGCGCAATGATGACCCGCCCACGCCTGCTGATCCTGGATGAGCCGACCGCCGGCGTGGACATCGAGATCCGCCGCGACATGTGGCGCGTGCTGAAGGAGATCAACGCTGCCGGCACCACGATCATCCTCACCACGCACTATCTGGAAGAAGCCGAGTACCTGTGCCGCCACCTGGCGATCATCAACCATGGCCAGATCGTCGAGCAGGGGCCGATGCGCACCCTGCTGGCCAAGCTGGACGTGGAGGGCTTCCTGCTGGACATCGACGGTGACCTACCGGCGCAGCTGCCGGTGATCGAGGGCGCGACCCTGACCGCGCCGGACCCGCACACGCTGGACATCGACATGCCGCGCGCAATGGACCTCAACCGCGTGTTCGCCACGCTCAACGAGGCCGGTATCCGCGTGCGTTCGATGCGTACCAAGAGCAACCGCCTGGAGGAGCTGTTCGTGCGCCTCACCGGCAACCTGGAGAAGCCTGCATGAGCACCACCGAGCTGACCGACGGCCAGCGCAACCGCATCGCACTGATGACCATCGTGCGCCGCGAAGTCGCCCGCATCATGCGCATCTGGGGCCAGACCCTGGTGCCGCCGGCGATCACCATGACCCTGTACTTCCTGATCTTCGGCAACCTGATCGGATCGCGCGTGGGTGACATGGGCGGCTACACCTACATGCAGTTCATCGTGCCGGGCCTGGTGATGATGAGCGTGATCCAGAACAGCTACGGCAACATCAGTTCCTCGTTCTTCGGTGCCAAGTTCGGCCGCCACGTGGAAGAGCTGCTGGTCAGCCCGATGCCGAACTGGGTGATCCTGTGGGGCTACGTGGCCGGCGCCGTGCTGCGCGGCCTGATGGTGGGCGTGATCGTGCTGATCATCGCGATGTTCTTCACCCCGGTGCGCATTCCGCACCCGCTGGTGATGCTGACCACGGTGATCCTGGGCGCGACGATCTTCTCGCTGGCCGGTTTCATCAATGCGGTGTATGCGAAGAAGTTCGACGACGTGGCGATCGTGCCGACCTTCATCCTGACCCCGCTGACCTACCTGGGTGGCGTGTTCTATTCGGTGAAGCTGCTGCCGGGCTGGGCCGAAGCGGCCACGCACGCGAACCCGATCTTCTACATGGTCAATGCGTTCCGCTATGGCCTGCTGGGCAGCAGCGATGTGCCGCTGCCGGTGGCCTATGGGTTGATGATCGGCTTCGTGGTGGCGCTGACGGCGCTGGCGCTGTGGCTGCTGCGCCGTGGCGTGGGCATGCGCAGCTAAGGGTGGCCTGCAGGGCCTGCGGCCCTGCACCCGCCGAATCAACGTCAACTTCAACGACAACGGCAAAAGCTGACTATCCGGGGGATGGCGGGGTGGGTCCGATTGCGGGGGACGCCGTAAACCCATCCCTGGGGGCTTGGCCGCGGCATCCATGCCGCGGACACCCCCGCAATCGGACCCACCCCGCCTTCGACAAATTCCGGCGATCTGCCGGGATGTCGTTCTCCGCTGCTGCTGGTAGGTGTCGATCTTGGTCGACACGATGGATCGACGCCATGCGTGGATGGAGCTTTCACGGCAAAGCCGATGTTCCGCTTTTCTCGTTCGGGATTGCAGCTAGGCTGTGGCGATGAAGATCACTTCCATTGCGCTGGACAAAGCCGTGTCGGACGGCCCCATCGATGCCTTCAGCCATGCGTTGCTGGGCGATTCACCCACGCTGGATGAGGTGCTGGAATACCTGGCCTCGCGGCACGCGGCTGATCCCCGGTATCGCTACCTGTGCACGCTCGATGATGCCGGCCAGTGCCGCTACACCAGCATGCACGCGTCAGACGACGCGCGCATCGCGCTCTACGAGGGCGAAGACCCGGCAACCCCCGACGATGCGTTGGCGGCACGCGGGCGGTTGCTGGCGCATGTGGTCGCGCAGCTTGAGCATTCGACGCATCGGCTGGAATGGAGCGCGCTGGCGGGCACGCTGATGTGCAATGACGCAGACATCGAGGCATTGGTCGCGGCCAATGCCGCACCGGACCCCATCGTCGACGAGGTGGTCTGCGTGCAACAGGTGCCCGTGGATCGTGACGACCTGCTGATCGCCGCCCTGCCCAACGGCTACTTCAGCGCGGACTGGAACATCTTCCAGAACCACGCCCTGATCCGGCACCTGCAAGAGCATTACGACTACCGCCTGTTCGGGCTTGGCGCATCGTGGCTGGGCTTCCAGCGTGACAGCGCGCCGTCGCCTGCGGAAGCGGACGCTCTGGTCGCGGACCTGCAGCGCGTCTACGCTGCCGGAACGCACGACACCTGGTCACAACTGGCTGCAACGCTGTCCTCCCGCACCACGCTTCTATTGGGATACACCGAAGGCTTCAGCGAACAGCTGCCCTGAGCGCGGTTCTACACGCGCTCGCGCAGCGAGCGACCCGCTTCCGCTCCTGATCTGTTTTCCGTGGTGGCCGCACCCGGCCACCCCCGCTGAACCGTGCTTTTCGCGAACCACCGCGAGGGGCACCGCCGTTGGCCGCGATCTCCGGCACAATCGAAATCCTGATTCCCCAGAACACGGTGAACGTGCAATGCGCATCCTGATCCTCGGCGCCGGCGGTACCGGCGGTTACTTCGGTGGTCGCCTGGCCCAGGCCGGTGTGGACGTGACCTTCCTCGTGCGCCCCGCGCGCGCCGCCCAGCTGGATCGCGACGGCCTGGTCATCCGCAGCCCGCTCGGCGATGCCAGCTTCCCCGTGCAGCATGTCACCGCTGATGCACTGCCCGCATTGGCCGCGCAGAAGCCGTTCGACCTGGTCATCCTCAGCTGCAAGGCCTACGACCTGGACAGCTCGATCGACGCCATTGCCCCGGCCGTGGGCGCAGGCACCACCGTGCTGCCGATCCTCAACGGCCTGCATCACTACAACGCACTGGACGCGCGCTTCGGCCGCGACGCCGTGCTTGGCGGCCTGTGCTTCATCAGCGCCACCAAGGCCCCCGACGGTGCGGTGCTGCACCTGGGCAAACCGGCCAAGCTCACCTTCGGCGAGCGCGACGGCGGCCTGGCTTCGACGCGCGTGCGCGCCTTCGCTGCGGTCTGCACGCAGGCCCATCTTGATCACCTGGCCAGCGAACACATCGGCCAGGAACAATGGATCAAGTACACCTTCCTTACCGCGCTGGCGGCGGCGACCTGCCTGCTGCGCGCCGACATCGGCACCATCGTTGCCACCGATGATGGCGAGGCGATCGTGCGCGGCCTGTACGACGAATGCCTGGCCGTGGCCGAAGCCGCCGGTGAACCGGTTCCCGAGGCCGCGCAGGACACCGCGCGCGGCACCCTGACCCAGGCCGGCTCGGCACTGAAGGCATCGATGCTGCGTGACCTGGAAGCCGGCCAACAGGTGGAGGCCGAACAGATCGTCGGCGACATGCTGGCCCGCGCGCGCAAGGCCGACCAGGAAGCCCTGCTGCTGCAGGTCGCCTACAGCAGCCTGCAGGCCTACCAGGCACTGCGCGGCGCGTGAGCATCATCTCCGCCGCCAGTGCATCGCCCTCGCGGGTGCTGATCCTCGGGCTGGGCTGGAGTGGCTGTGCGCTGGCCCGACATCTGCAGGCATTGGGCGCACACGTCGCCGGCACGGTACGCGATCCCGCATCGGCACCACGCGATGGTCTGCGTCGCCATCCGCTGGGTGCCGATGCCACGCCATCGCCCGCCCTGCTCGATGAGATCGCGCAGGCCGAGGCCGTACTGTGCAGCGTGCCACCCGACGCCGATGGCGATCCTGCACTGCGCCTGCTGTTGCCCGCGCTGCGGGCCAGCCCGGCATTGCGCTGGGTGGGCTATCTGTCGTCCACCTCGGTGTATGCCGACCGCGCCGGCGGCTGGGTCGACGAGCGCAGCGCAGCCGATGCCACTGAAGCAGCCGGCGTGCAGCGCCTGCGGGCCGAAGCGCAATGGCGAGCGCTTGCAGGAGAACGCGGCATTGCATCGGCAGTGTTCCGCCTGCCCGGCCTGTACGGGCCGGGGCGCAATGCGCTGCTGCAGCTGGCGCAGGGACGTGCCCGCCACGTAGTGCGTCCCGGGCTGCTATTCAACCGGCTGCACGTGGATGACCTGGTGACGGTCGTTATCGCGTCGATGCAGCGGCCGTGCGTGGATGGCCTGTATCTGCCGGCCGATGACGAGCCGGCACCGCCGCAGGAGGTACTGGCCTTCGCCGCGCAGCTGGGCGGGTTTGCGATGCCACCTGCCGTGGCATGGGACGACCCTGCACTCAGCCCGACCCTGCGACGCTTCTACCAGAGCAACAAGCGCATCGACAGCCGTGGCACGCGTGAAGCACTGGCGTGGGCGCCGCGGTTCCCCAGCTACCGTGAGGGCCTGCGCGACCTGCTCCGGTAGTGCCGGCCGCGGGCCGGCACTACCATCAACCTGCGCCGGGCAGGCGGAAGAACGTACGCGTCGCGGCCGTTGCGTTCGCGGCGGTCACTGCCACGTCCTCGCCACGGTCACGCGCCAGTTCTTCCACGATGTGCGAGAGAAACATCGGTTCGTTGCGGCGGTCCTTCGGCATCGGCTTCAGCGTGCGCGGCAGCAGGTACGGTGCGTCGGTCTCGATCATCAGGCGGTTGGCCGGGATGTTCTTCACCAGTTCGCGCAGGTGCGCGCCACGGCGCTCGTCGCACAGCCAGCCGGTGATGCCGATGTACCAGTCCTGGTCCAGGTAGTCGAACAGCTCGTCACGCTCACCGGTGAAGCAATGCACCACCGCCGGGCCGATGCGGCCTTCGACGTTCTTCATCTGTGCCATGAAATCGGCATGCGCATCGCGCTGGTGCAGGAACAGGGGCTTGCCATTGTCCGCGGCCAGCTGCAGCTGGCGCTCGAACGCGCGGTGCTGGGCCGGGCGCGGCGAGAAATCGCGGAAGTAGTCCAGCCCGCACTCCCCCACCGCCACTACTTCCGGGTGGGCATGCAGCGCGCGCATTTCGGCATCGCATTCCTCGGTGTATTCCACCGCGTGGTGCGGGTGCACGCCGGCGGTGGCGTACAGGAAGCCGGGGTGCTGCTGGGCCAACTGCAGGGCCAGTGGCGAGTGCTCGCGGCTGGCACCGGTGATGACCATCTGCACCACGCCGGCCTGGCGCGCGCGGTCCAGCACGGCATCGCGGTCGCGGTCGAAGGAGTCGTGGGTCAGGTTGGCGCCGATATCGATCAGGTGCATGGTCATCGCGGGGGAAAAGTGCCCGCGCATTGTACCTGCGCCTGCCGTGGCCCCTTATCCTTTGCATATGAACGCCCCGCTCTTCCCGATTTCCCCGCTGCTGCCGCAGATCCAGCAGCAGCTGGCCGTGCAACCACGGCTGGTGCTGGAGGCCCCGCCCGGTGCCGGCAAGACCACCCAGGTGCCGCTGGCGCTGCTCGACGCGCCGTGGCTGCAGGGCCGCAGGATCATCCTGCTGGAACCACGCCGGGTCGCCGCGCGCAGCGCGGCGCTGTTCATGGCACGGCAGCTGGGTGAGGAGGTCGGCGGCACGGTCGGCTACCGCATCCGCTTCGAGAACAAGGTCTCCGCGCGCACCCGCATCGAGGTGGTCACCGAGGGCATCCTGACCCGGATGCTGCAGGACGACCCGATGCTGGAAACCGTCGGCGCGATCCTGTTCGATGAATTCCACGAGCGCCATCTCAGTGGGGATCTGGGCCTGGCGCTGGCGCTGGACGTGCAGGCGCAGCTGCGCGACGACCTGCGCCTGGTGGTGATGTCGGCCACGCTGGACGGCGAGCGGCTGGCACGCTTCCTCGATGCGCCGCGGCTGAGCAGCGAGGGCCGCAGTTATCCGGTGGCGATCAGCCACTTCCCGGCGCGCCGCGATGAAGCCCTGGAACTGCAGGTGCGCCGCGCGGTGCAGCAGGCACTGGCCGAGCACCCCGGTGACCTGCTGGTGTTCCTGCCCGGCCAGCGCGAGATCGCGCGCGTCCAGGCCGGCCTGCAGGAGTCACTCGATGGCAACGTCGAGGTGCTGGCGCTGCATGGCGAGCTGCCGGTCGAACAACAGGCGCGCGTGTTGCAGGCCGCCAGCGATGGCCGCCGTCGCGTGGTGCTGGCGACCAACGTGGCCGAGTCGTCGGTGACCCTGCCCGGCGTGCGCGTGGTGATCGACAGCGGCCAGGCGCGCGAGCCGCGCTACGACCCCAACAGCGGCTTCACCCGGCTGGACGTGGTGGCCATCGCGCAGGCGTCGGCCGACCAGCGCGCGGGCCGTGCCGGTCGCGTGGCCGAGGGCGTGGCCTGGCGGCTGTGGCCGCAGTCGCAGCGGCTGGAGCCGCAGCGCCGCGCGGAGATCGACCAGGTAGAACTGGCCGGACTGGCGCTGGAACTGGCCGCGTGGGGCAGCAGCGACCTGCGCTTCCTCGACCCGCCACCGGCCGGCCCGATGGGTGCGGCGCGCGAACTGCTGCAACGCCTGGGTGCACTGTCGGACTCGGGCGCGATCACCGCACTCGGGCGCCGTGTACTGGCGCTGGGTACGCACCCGCGGATGGCGGCGATGCTGCTGGCAGCGCCCGATGCCCGCGCGCAGGCGCTGGCCGCCGATCTGGCCGCCCTGCTGGAAGCGCGCGACCCGCTGCGCCAGGGCGGTGACGCGCTGGCGGCCCGCTGGCGCGCACTGGCCGCGTTCCGCACTGGCCGCGCGCCGGGCGTTGCCAACCGCAGCGGGCTGGCCGCCATTGATGCCGCCGCCAAGCAGTGGCGTCGCCGCCTGCGCTGCGAGGCTGCGCCGCCGGCCAGCATCGAGGCGCACGAACTGGGCGATCTGCTTGCACACGCCTTTCCCGACCGGATCGGTTTCCAGCATCCCGGCGATCCGCTGCGCTACCTGCTGGCCAATGGCCGCAGCGCGCGCCTGCACGAACTGAGTGACCTGCGCGGTGAGCCATGGCTGGTGGCCAGCGAACTGCGCTTCGAGGCGCGCGATGCGCTGCTGCTGCGTGCCGCACCGGTGGATGAAGGCCAGCTGCGCAAGGCATGGCCGGAGCGCTTCGTCACCGAAGACGTGGTGCGCTGGGACAGCGAGCGACGCGCCCTGGTGGCGCTGCGCGAGACCCGTTTCGACCGGATCGTGCTGGACAGCCGCTCGGCCGGCCGGGTCGATCCGCAGCACGCCGCGCAGGCGCTGACCGATGCGGTGGCCGAGCTCGGCCTGCAGGCGCTGCCGTGGACCGAGGGCCTGCGCCAGTGGCAGGCACGGGTGGAATCGCTGCGGCGCTGGATGCCCGAGCTCGGCCTGCCCGACTGCAGCGACGATGCCCTGCTGGCCACGCGCGCACAATGGCTGCAGCCCGCGTTCGCCGGCAGGACGCGACTGGATGCGCTGGATGAATCCAGCTTCGGCGAGGCGCTGAAATCGCCACTGGAGTGGTCACAACGGCAGTTGGTCGAGCGTCATGCGCCGACCCGCATCACCGTGCCGTCCGGACTGGAGCGGCCGATCACCTATGCGCTGGACAGCGAGAGCGGCGATCCGCTGCCGCCGGTGCTGGCGGTGAAGCTGCAGGAACTGTTCGGCCTGGCCGACACGCCGCGCATCGCCGATGGCCGCGTGCCGCTGACCCTGCACCTGCTTTCCCCCGGCGGCCGCCCGCTGCAGGTCACCCAGGATCTGCGCAACTTCTGGGAAAGCACCTACGCCGAAGTGAAAAAGGAGATGAAGGGCCGTTACCCGCGCCACCCATGGCCGGATGATCCGTGGACGGCGACGGCCACGCACCGGGCCAAGCCGCGCGGAACCTGATTGGTAGTGCCGGCCGCTGGCCGACAGCCCCCTGGCACCAGGCGGAGAGCATTGCCGGCCAGCGGCCGGCACTACCGGGTGCGGAGCCTGCCTGATCCTGAATGGCTGCGGTAAAGTCACACCACGTGCGTCCCCGACTGACATACCGTTTACGGGCAACACGCGACACTGGACTTCGACCCGAGGCAAAGGACCCCCGCATGAGCAAGCTGACCGTAATCACCGACCGCGCTCTGGAGCGCGCCCTGGAGCTGGCCCACACCGCCGGCGATGGCCTGAAGAGCGCCGGTGGCAGCCTGCGCAACGCGGACTGGATCAAGACCGGCGCCGCCCTCGGCGCAGTGAAGACCGGCGGCAAGGTCGCCACCAAGTTCGCCCGCCGCAACCCGGCCGTGACCATTGCCGCGGCTGCCGTCGGCGTCGGCCTGCTGGGCTATGCGCTGTACCGCAAGCAGCAGAAGAAGAAGGCTGCCAATGGCCACGTGGTGAATGGGCAGGCGCAGCGCATCAACGCACGCGACCGCCGCAACGACACCGTGGTGGACGAGCACAGCGATATCGGCAGCGACGCGTGAGTGTGACCGACCGGGTCAGAGCCCTTCCTGCGGAAGGGATCTGACCCCGAGCCAGGGCCGGATGCCGCGAGGTATCCGGCCCTTTCTGTTTCAACCGATCTGCCGCCACTGCCCCGGCTGCAGGTCGTCCAGCCGGTAGGGCCCCATCGCCACCCGCACCAGCCGCAGCGTTGGCAGGTTCACTGCCGCGGTCATCCGCCGCACCTGGCGGTTGCGGCCCTCGCGGATCGTGATCGCCAGCCAGGCATCGGGCACGGTCTTGCGGAAGCGCACCGGCGGATCGCGTGTCCACAGCGACGGCGCCGGATCGAGGCGCTCGATCTTCGCCGGCAAGGTCGGCCCGTCATTCAGCTCCACCCCATCGCGCAACCGTTGCAGCTGCTCATCGCTGGGCGTGCCTTCCACCTGCACCCAGTAGGTCTTGTCGGCCTTGTGCTTCGGGTCGGTCAACGTGTGCGCCAGCGTGCCGTTATCCGTCAGCAGCAGCAGGCCTTCGCTGTCATGGTCCAGGCGACCGGCGGCATACACGCGCGGCGGCAGGCCGAACCCGGCCAGCGTCGGTCGCGGCGGTACGCTGCGGTCGGTGAACTGGCAGAGCACGTTGAAGGGCTTGTTGAAGGCGATCAGCATTGCGGGCACGGCAGTCGGCGGGTGGCGCATTGTCCCATGCCGCGCCACGCGCCACTCGGCTGTAGAGCCGAGCCCATGCTCGGCTCATCGCGCACAGCACGGCGGAACGCAACAGCAGCCGAGCATGGGCTCGGCTCTACAGAGTCAGCATGCGCCAGCCCGGCACCCCTCTTACGGCTTGATGAAGCGCAGGGTCATGCGGTCGCTTTCGCCGATCGCCTGGTACTTCGCATCATCGGCCTTGTCGTGCTGGTTGGTCGGCGGCAGCGTCCACACGCCGTTAGGGTGGTCCTTGGTGTCGCGCGGGTTGGCGTTGACCTCGCTGCGCGCGTCCAACCTGAAGCCGGCGGCCTCGGCCATCGCGATCACCTGCTGCTGGCCGACATAGCCGGTGTCATCGTCGTCGGCCACGTCGGCCTTGGCGCGGTGCTCGACCACGCCCAGCACGCCGCCCGGCTTGAGCACGTTGAAGAAGCCCTGAAACATACCCTGCGCCTGGCCGGCCTTGCGCCAGTTGTGCACGTTGCGGAAGGTCAGCACCACATCGGCTGAACCGGCCGGGCCGAACACCGGCTTGGCCGGATCGTAGGCGACCACGGCAGTCTTGCCGAACTGTGCCGGTGCAGCGGCGTACTTCTTTTCCAGGCTGTCGCGGCTGCGCTGCTGGTAGTCACGGCCGCGGCCTTCGGGCACCGCCATCGGATCGACCACCGCAGCAACGTAGTGGCCCTTGTCGTGCAGCAGCGGCGCCAGGATCTCCGAGTACCAGCCGTTGCCGGGGGTGATCTCGATGACGGTCTTTTCCGGCGTCACCTTGAAGAACGACAGCGTCTGCGCCGGGTGGCGGAAACCGTCGCGCTTGACGTTGTTGGCATCGCGGGTGGGCGCCTTCACCGCCGCGTCGATGGCCGGCGACACCTGGATCTTCGCCGGCGCGACCGTGGCCGGTGCGGCAAACGCGGGAACAGCGGCAAGCAGGGCCGAAGCAAGCAGCAGGCGGCAACCACGCAGGGACGAAGCAGGCATCATCGGAGCGACTCCAGCGGAAGATGCGGCGAGACTAGCAGCCGCGGCGCCCCAGGTGTTCACAAAACGTTAGCCGCGTGCGTATCGCGGAACACTGTTTTGTGGTCGCCGCCGCAGCACGGTCACACTACGCGTTTTATTCTGGAGCACTTCCCCCAAGGAGTCCGTGCCCATGACGGCAACCCGCGAACTGGGCCGTTCCGGCCTGCATGTACGTCCGCTCGCCTTCGGTGGCAACGTGTTCGGCTGGAGCGCCGATGAGAAGGCCAGCTTCGCCCTGCTCGATGCCTTCGTCGACGCCGGCTTCAACCTGGTCGACACCGCCGATGTGTATTCGGCCTGGGTGCCGGGCAACACCGGCGGCGAATCGGAAACGCTGATCGGCAAATGGTTCGCGCGCAGCGGAAAGCGCGACAAGGTGGTGCTGGCGACCAAGGTGGCCAAATGGGCCGAACGCCCCGGCCTGACCCCGGACAACATCAATGCGGCGGTCGAGGATTCGCTGCGCCGCCTGCAGACCGACGTGATCGATCTGTACCAGGCCCACGAGGATGATGAGTCGACGCCACTGGAAGCGACCCTGGCCGCGTTCGGCCGCCTGATCGAAGCCGGCAAGGTGCGCGCCATCGGTGCCTCCAACTACAGCGCCACGCGCCTGGCCGATGCGCTGAAGGTGTCCACCGACTACAAGCTGCCGCGTTACGAAACCCTGCAGCCGGAGTACAACCTGTACGACCGTGCCGGCTACGAGAAGGAGCTGGAACCGCTGGTGCAGCGCGAACAGATCGGCGTGATCGGCTACTACGCCCTGGCCAGTGGCTTCCTCAGCGGCAAGTACCGCACACCGGCCGATGCGGCCAAGAGCCCGGCACGTGGCGAAACGGTGGTGAAGCGCTATCTGAACCCGCGCGGCCTGCGCATCCTGCAGGCGCTGGATGACGTGGCCAGCAAGCACAACGCCAGCGCCGCACAGATCGCACTGGCATGGCAGATCGCGCGGCCGTCGATCACCGCGCCGATCGTCAGCGCCACCAGCGTCGAACAGCTGCACGATCTGCTGGCGGCGGCCAACGTGTCGCTGAGCGTGCACGATGTCGCGCAGCTGGATGCCGCCAGCGCGGAAGCGTGAGGGCCGGTAGTGCCGGCCGCTGGCCGGCATTGCACACATACCGCAGAAAATAATTGAACAAAATGGTTGCGCACGACTAAATCGTGGTTTATCGTGCGCACCTCGTTTCAACAACCACTGGAAACTTCCCTTGAACGCGCATTCCGTCGCCATCGCCAAACTGCTGCCATGCCTGCGCATGGACGGGCCGGCGCGCGCGTTCGGCAAGGAAGACCAGCTGACAACGGCCTGATACCCGCCCTGCGGAGATCGGCCACCCCGATCTCCGAGGCCTGACGACGCCCTCGGAACGCCAGTCCCGGGGGCGTTTTCGTTTGCGTCGACACAAGGACCCGCGATGCCAGAACTGCACCCCGCGCGGCGACCCGCCGCTCACTGACCCAGGCTTTTCCCGCCCCGCCGAAGGATTTACTTCGCGCGACTGGCAGCGCCTGGACATTATCTGCATCGCATCAGAACATTATCGCTCGCCGATAATGTCGGTGGCCTGCACCCTCGATTCTCCAACGGTCCCGTTTCAACCACGGGCTGGTGCGCGCGGCGTTGCCGTGGCGTATGCCGGAGGTCGCGGACATGCCATCGCCTGGATCGCCTGCTGGAGGCAGGCGCCGGTTCGCCGGTACGCGGTTCAATTCCGCGCGGTCCCCAACTGGATAGCTCAGCTTGGTTAGAGCAACGGATCCGTAATCCGTCTGTCGTGGGTTCGATTCCCACTCCAAACCACATGACCTGTCACGTCATGACTTGAAGCAACACCCGGGGCGCAAGCCCCAGCGGCCATCGTCGCCGTCCACCGACATCGCCTTCGGGCAGGAACGTGGAAGGCAACGGACCTCACGCCGGGCCCCGGCCCGCCGCCACTGCCAGCCACGTTCCGCACCGGTGCTGCCTGCCGGGAACGACGATGGCAGCACTGCCGGCGCATCGAAGGCTCCGCGCGCGGACCGTCCGCCGATGGCCGCCCTCTTCCGCTGCCTGCACGTGATGTGCAGGCAGCCTCGCCACGACCGGATCGACCCGGGTCATGGCGATTCATCCGCAACGGGTCGAACCACCAGAGCCATACAAGGAGAGACTCCCATGTTCTGGACCATCAAGGTCGTGATCGGCGACGGCGAGCGCGGCCTGGTGTATCGCAACCGTCGTTTCCAGCAGATCCTGCTGCCGGGCGTGCACCGCCTGTCGCCGTTCGGCGGCCGGCCGCACGTGGACATCCACACTGCATCGAAGGGCGCGGCCTACACCGGCAGCGACCAGGACAGCCTGATCGAAGCGCTGGGCGCACAGCTGGACACGCACTTCGTGCTGGCCAACGTCGGCGCCAGCGAGGTCGGCCTGTTGCTGCGCAACGGCCGCATCGATGAAGTGCTGCCGCCGGGCAGCCGCCGTCTGTACTGGCGCGGTTCGGTCGATACCCAGGTGCAGGTAATGGCGTTGGGTGACGAGCCGCGCATTCCGGCCGACGTGCAGCAGCGGCTGGGTCAATTGGGCGTGCTGCCGCGTGTGGCGGTGATCAGCACGGTGCCAAGCGAGTCGGTCGGCCTGCTGTTCATCGATGGCACGCTGCGGCAGACGCTGGACGCCGGCCTGCACGCGTTCTGGAACTTCAACGGCAACGTGTCGGTGGAGCGCGTGGAACTGCGTGCACGTTCGCTGGACGTGTCCGGCCAGGAGCTGCTCAGCCGCGACAAGGTGACCCTGCGGGTGAACCTGGCCGCGACCGTGCAGGTGATCGACCCGGTGCGTGCACACCGCACGCTCAGCAATGCCGATGAGTTCGTCTACCGGCAGCTGCAGTTCGGCCTGCGCCAGGCGATTGCCGCGCGCAGCCTGGACGAGCTGCTGGGCGACAAGGCGGCGCTGGACGGCGAGATCGCCGCCCATGTGCAGGCCGCGATCGAGGGCCACGGCGTGCGGCTGCTCGGCGTGGGCATCAAGGACGTGATCCTGCCGGGCGAGATGAAGGAGATCCTCAACGGCGTGGTGCTGGCCGAGAAGCAGGCACAGGCCAGCGTGATCCGTCGCCGCGAGGAGGCCAACGCCACGCGTTCGCAGCTCAACACCGCAAAGCTGATCGAGGACAACCCGGTGCTGATGCGCTTGAAGGAGCTGGAGGCACTGGAGAAGGTCACCGAGAAGATCGACACGCTCACCGTGTTCGGCGGCCTGGATGGCGTGCTGAAGCAGCTGGTGACGATCAGGTAGGGGGTAGCGGCGGCGCAGGGACGCGCCGCCGGCCCATCAAGGACATACACGAAGACATGGACACTCAACACAACTATCAATGGCTGCACGCCGAGGGCACCACGCCGATCAAGGGCTGGGTCAACGGTGTGCCGCTGGAAGCGCAGGCGCATGAGCAGCTGCGCAACATCGCCGCGATCCCGTTCGTCGGGCCGTGGGTGGCCGTGATGCCGGACGTGCACCTGGGCAAGGGCGCGACCGTCGGCTCGGTGATCCCGACCCGCGGTGCGATCATCCCGGCCGCGGTCGGCGTCGACATCGGCTGCGGCATGGCGGCGGTACGCACCACGCTGCGCGCCAACGACCTGCCCGACGACCTGCGGCAGCTGCGCAACAGCATCGAGCGCAGCATTCCGGTCGGCAACGGACGCGGCGGCGAGCATCACCGCATGCCCGACAGCATCCACACCCGGCTGGTGCAGTCCGGGCTGGCCGCCGGCCTGGAGAAGATCAAGGACAAGCACCGCAGAATCCGCACCGACAAGCTCGACCGCCAGCTGGGTACGCTGGGTGGTGGCAACCACTTCATCGAACTGTGCCTGGACGAGACGGACACGGTGTGGGTGATGCTGCACAGCGGATCGCGCGGCACCGGCAACCTGATCGGCACCTACTTCATCGAGAAGGCGCGCGAGGAACTGGCCCGGCGCGTGCTCGGCTTCCACCTGCCGGACAAGGACCTGGCGTTCTTCATGGATGGCGAGCCGCTGTTCGATGACTACGTCGAAGCCGTGTCGTGGGCGCAGGACTACGCCCGGCAGAACCGCGAGGCGATGATGTCGCGCGTGCTGGCCGAGATGCGCCACCGCTTGCCGAAGTTCCAGCTGGCAGCGATGGCGGTGAACTGCCACCACAACTACGTGCAGAAGGAGACGCACCACGGCCAGGAACTGCTGGTGACCCGGAAGGGGGCGGTGAGTGCGCGCGAAGGCGAGCTGGGCATCATTCCCGGCAGCATGGGCACGCGCAGCTACATCGTGCGCGGCAAGGGCAACGCCGACAGCTTCCACAGCTGCAGCCACGGTGCCGGCCGGGTGATGAGCCGTGGCACGGCGCGCCAGCAGATCACGCTGGCCCAGCACCGCGAGGCCACCGCGCACGTGGAATGCCGCAAGGACAGCGGCGTGCTGGACGAGTCACCGGCCGCGTACAAGTCGATCGACGATGTGATGGCAGCGCAGCTGGACCTGGTCGAGGTGGTGCACACCCTGCGCCAGGTGCTGTGCGTGAAGGGGTAACGGAGCGGTGCCGGCCAAGGCCGGCCTCTACCAGAGCAGCACGTCGCGTCGGGGGTCAGATCGCTTTCTGCGAAAGGGATCTGACCCCGGCACATTCAGCGCGGCACGCTGTCTTCGGCCACCAGCGCATGATGCACGCCGATGCCCGCGCGCACGCCTTCGGCCATGGCCAGGGTGATGTTGCCGACCGTCGTCGCATCGCCTGCGGCGTACACGTTGGGCACCGAGGTCTGCTTCATCATGTCGACCTCGATCAGCACCCCCAGCGGGCTCTCGACCAAGGCGCAGCCAAGCTGCTGCACCAATGGCGTGGCCATCGCCTGGGTGGCCGGTACGAACAGCGCACGCTGGGCGATGCGGCGGCCGTCGGCCAGCTCCACCTCCAGCCAGGTCGGCTGGTCGCCCTGCACGCCCAGCACCGGCGAGGTCTCGATCTGCACGCCGCGCTGCTGCATGGCAGCGCGTTCCTCATCAGTGATGTCCCGTCCCATGCTGAAGAAGGTGACATTGCCCCAGTCGGCAAACAGCGGCGCCTTGCCGGCGGACATCGGATGGCCGCCAAGCAGGCCGATGGCGCCGCCACCCACTTCGTAACCATGGCAGTAGGGGCAGTGCAGCACGGTGCTGCCCCAGCGCTCGGCCAGCCCGGGCAGTTCCGGCAGCTGGTCGGCGATACCGCTGGCCAGCAGCAGCTTGCGCGCGGCCAGCACCTGGCCATCGGCGGTACGTACTTCCACGCCCTCTGCGCTGGTGTTGGCCTGCACGGCCTCGGCATGCACCCAGCGCACCGTGGGGTAGTCCAGCAGCTGCTGGCGCGCGGTCTTCAGCAGCTCGGCGCCGCTGATGCCATCCAGCCCTGGCACCCCGTGCGAATGGCTGGCGAAGCGGTTGCGCGGCGAGCCGGCGTCGATGACGGTGACCGGCCGCCGGGCGCGGGCCAGGATCAGGCCGGCGGCAATGCCGGCGTAGCTGCCGCCGACGATGAGCACATCAGGATTCATGAGGACCTTCCAGGGAACGGTGATGGGCGAGATGGCGGGCGAAGTCGGCGCCGAGCTGGTCCAGCGTGGTCGCCTGCAGGCGCGCCTCCAGCAACCGCTGTGCCTCGCGTGCCCCCTCCAGCAGCGCGCTGTTGACCAGCTGCTGGATCGGGCAGCCGCCGCCGGCGTCGCGGGCGCCGACCTGCACCAGCGGTGGTGCGCCCACGGCCAGATAGATGTCATGCAGGGTGATCGTTGCAGCGTCGCGGGCCAGCTGGCTGCCGCCGCCATGACCGCGGGTGCTGCGCACCAGGCCGGCCTTGTGCAGTTGCGCCAGCAGACGGCGGATCACCACCGGATGGGTCGGCAGGCAGGACGCCAGCTGCCCGGAGGTGCGCGGGCCATCCTGGCCGACCAGATGCGCCATCACGTGCAGGGCGTCAGAGAGCGGGTTCGCGGATTTCATGTAACCACAGTAGTTACATTTATATCCCCTGTCCAGGGTCCGTATTTGTTCCATATGGACACATTTGTCCTATGAAACACTCCCTTCACATCACTAAACGAAACGCTAATGTGATGTTCGTCGCACTTCAGCGGAAGCGTAGCGGGTCGATACCGCATTGCCCCTTCCCGAGAGTGCTTCCCGATGAATGCGTCTGTCCGTGCTCCGCGCCTGCAGTCCAAGCTGCTCGGCGCGGTTTCTGTTGGCTTGGCCGTGGTCCTGCTGTGCGCGCTGGCAGGCCTGGCCTCCGCCTGGTTGAAGTTGTCCACCGAGGTCCCGCCCGAAGTCGCGCACAGCCGCGATGCCGAACGCCTGCAGCGTGAGTTCCGTGGCCAGGTGCAGGAATGGAAGAACGTGCTGCTGCGCGGGCACGACGATGCGCTGCGCCAACGCCACCTGGATGGCTTCGACAGCGAAGGCCGCCTGGTCGGGCAGCTGGCCAAGGGTCTGGCCACCAGCCCGGACCCGCGCACGCGTGAGCTGGCGCAGGCGTTCGTTGGCCTGCACGCGCAGCTGCAGCAGGACTATCACGCGGCGCTGCAGGCATTTGCCGCGGCCGGCTACGATCCCGCGGCCGGCGACAACCTGGTGCGCGGCAAGGATCGCCCGGTGGCGATGGCACTGGATGCGCTGAGCACGCACGCCACGCAGGTGGCTGAAGTGGCGGTGGCGTCCCGTTCGCAGCAGGCGCGGCAGACCCTGCTGCTGTGCGCGGCGCTGACCGTGCTGGCCGCCGTGCTGCTGCTGATCGGTCTAGCCTGGTGGCTGCGGCGTGCGGTGGTGCAGCCGGTGCTGGCAGTGGAAGCAGCGGCGCGCGCGGTGGCCGCCGGTGACCTGCAGCACGCCGTACAGGTGCGCAGCCGCGACGAGATCGGTCGCCTCGCGCAGGCCATGCAGGCGGTGCAATCCACGCTGCGCAGCGTGCTGGATGCACAGGCCGCGATGGCGCAGGCGCACGAAGCCGGCACCATCAGCCATCGCATGGACGCCGCTGCCTTCCCCGGCGCGTTCGGCACCATGGTGGCCGACTGCAACGCACTGGTCGATGCGCATATCCGGGTGAAGATGCGCGCGATCTCGATCATGGGCCGCTACGCGGTCGGCGACCTCAGCCAGGACATGGAACGCCTGCCCGGCGAGAAGGCCGTGATCACCGAAGCGCTGGACATGGCCAAGCACAACCTCGGCCTGATCAATGGCGAGATCCGCCGCTTGGCCGAGGCGGCGGCCGCCGGTGACTTCAGCCAGCGCGGCGACAGTGCCCGCTTCGAGCATGATTTCCGTGCAATGGTCGAAGGCCTGAACCGCCTGATGCAGACTACCGAACTGAACCTCGGCGAAGTCTCGACGATGCTGCGCGCGATTGCCGATGGCCGTCTCGGCGCGCGCATGCACGGTGATTTCCAGGGGGTGTTCGCCCGTATCGCCGGCGATGCCAATACCACCGCCACGCAGCTGACCACCATCGTCACCGACATCAAGCACGCCTCCGGCAACATCCACACCGCCGCCGCGGAGATCGCCGCCGGCAACAATGACCTGTCGCGCCGCACCGAGCAGCAGGCGGCCAACCTGGAGGAGACCGCGGCATCGATGGAGGAGCTGACCTCCACCGTGCGCCAGAACGCCGAACATGCGCGCCAGGCCAACCAGCTGGCGATCGGCGCCCATACGGTCGCCTCGCACGGTGGCAGCGTGGTCGGCCAGGTGGTGGCGACGATGGGCGCGATCGAGACCTCGTCGCGGCAGATCGCCGAGATCATCAGCGTCATCGATGGCATCGCGTTCCAGACCAACATCCTGGCGCTGAATGCTGCGGTGGAAGCGGCACGCGCCGGCGAACAGGGCCGCGGCTTCGCGGTGGTCGCCAGCGAAGTGCGTACGCTGGCGCAGCGCTCGGCGGCAGCCGCGAAGGAGATCAAGTCACTGATCGAAGCCTCGGTGGAACAGGTTGGCCATGGCGCACAGCGCGTGCGCGAGGCAGGCGACACCATGGCCGAGATCGTTGCATCGGTGCAGCGCGTGACCGACATCATGGCCGAGATCTCCGCGGCCTCGCAGGAGCAGAGCGCGGGCATCGAACAGGTCAGCCAGACCGTGATCCAGATGGACGGCACGACCCAGCAGAACGCCGCGCTGGTGGAAGAAGCCAGCGCCGCCGCGCGCAGCCTGGAGCAGCAGGCCAACCGCCTGATCGATGCGGTGGATGTGTTCGACCTGTCGACCACGGCGGCGGCGAAGGGCGGGCTGGCACGCGCGGCTTGATTGATCCGGTTGCCGGCCAGCGGCCGGCACTACCGTCGAGCGCAGACAGGGGGAGTGCCGGCCGCTGGCCGGCAGCGTCCAACGCTGCATGGGTGGCGGCATGAACAGTGCGGACCAACGGTCCGCACCCACCACCACCTGCCGTCGTACACGTCGATGCAATGCACCGTTGCCGGCATGCACACGGCCGCTGGCCTACCCTTTCGTGGATATTCCCGCCTCCCTCCCCCTCTGCTGGAGCCCCCATGACTGTCCCCGCCTTCGGTCTCGGTACCTTCCGCCTGAAAGACCAGACCGTGATCGACTCCGTGCGCAACGCGCTGGCGGTCGGCTACCGCGCCATCGATACCGCGCAGATCTACGGCAACGAAGCCGAGGTCGGCCAGGCCATCGCCGATTCCGGCGCGCCGCGCGACGACATCTACCTGACCACCAAGGTCTGGATCACCGCGTTCAAGCGCGATGCGCTGCTGGCCAGCCTGCGCACCAGCCTGGAAAAGCTGCGAACCGAGTACGTCGACCTGGCGCTGATCCACTGGCCATCGCCGAACGACAAGGTCGACGTGCCGATGGAGGAGTACCTGGCCGCACTGGCTGAAGCCAAGGCGCAGGGCCTGACCCGCGAGATCGGCATCTCCAACTTCACCATCGCGCAGACCCGCAAGGCGATCGGCATCCTCGGCGCCGGTGCCATTGCCACCAACCAGATCGAAATCCACCCCTACCTGCAGAATCGCCTGCTGGTGAAGTTCCTGCAGGACAACGGCATCCACATCACCGCCTACATGAGCCTGGCCTACGGCGAGGTGATCAAGGACCCGGTGATCCAGGCCATTGCCGGACGCCACCAGGCCACGCCGGCGCAGGTCGCGCTGGCCTGGGCGCTGCAGCAGGGTTTCTCGGTCATTCCGTCCTCGACCAAGCGCGAGAACCTGGCGAGCAACCTGGAAGCAGCAGCGATCCGCCTGACCGACGAAGACATGGCACAGATCGCCAAGCTCGACCGCGGCCATCGCCTGGCCAACCCGGAAGGCATCGCCCCGGCCTGGGATTGATTCCAACGACGGCGCGCGACTGCTCTGGTAGACGCCGACCTTGGTCGGCGCAGACGTCTGATCGATCGATGAAACACCGTGCCGACCAAGGTCGGCACCTGCCGGACGGTCAGCGCTCGGCAACACCGCGCAACATATCCAGCACGTCGTGGATGTCCAGTGGCTTGCATAGAAAACCGGCAGCCCCCAGCGCGCGGGCTCTTTCAATCACCTGTACCCGCGTATCCGCGCTCATTACAAGAACCGGTGGCGCGCCGGGGTCCCTGGCTAGCGACTCCAGCACCTCCCATCCGCTGCAGCCGGTCATGTGCAGATCCAGCAGCACCACATCAGGCTCGACTGCCGCGATTACTGCGCGCGCGTCGTGACCATCGTGGCGGGAGCTGAGGCGATGACCGGCGCTCTGCAGCAGGCGCTCTACCACGTCACGGTTGGTTTCCACGTCCTCGAACAGCAGGCAGTGCAGCGGTCGCACCGACGCTGCGTGTGACTGAAGAAGTTCTTCAAGGGAAGGAAGAGGGTCCACCTCCGTGGTTGAGGCCACCGTGAAGCGCCACGCGAATGAGGCACCGCCTGCTTCATTGCGGCTCACGCTGATCGTCCCACCCATGGCATCGGAAATCAGCCGCACGATGTACAGCCCCAGCCCGACACCCTGCTCGCAGCGTGCCTCACCTTGGCTGAGCTGTACGAACGGCGAGAAGATCATCTCCAGGTCCGCGGCTTCGATCCCCGTGCCGGAATCGCAGACCTCGATCTGAACCTGCCAGTCGTCACCCGATCGGACCGCAACGATGGATACCGACACCTCGCCCGCCATCGGGGTGAACTTGATGGCATTGCAGACAAGATTGGTCACCACCTGTTCGATACGTCCGCCGTCTGCCAGCATCCAGACATCGGGCTCACTCCCATCCAGCTGCAGAAGTACGCCCTTGTCGGCGGCAGCCGGCATGCAGGTCGCCTGCACGCTTTCAATGATCGACCGCAGCGAACAAGGATGAAGCCGCAACTGCAGCCGGCCACCATCGATGCTGGCTGCGTCCAGTACATCATCGATGCGGTGCCTGAGCGCCTGCGCCTGCGTTGCGACCGTCGCCAGTGCATGCCGTTGGGCCGTACTTGCCGTCCCCACTTCCAGCAGCTGGATCCCACTGATGATGGCGTTCAGCGGCGTCCGCAGCTCGTGGCTCATCGTACTGACGAATCGGCCCTGCGCCTCACGCGAAGCAATGGCACGCAGCGCTATGTCACGCATCGCGGCTACCAGCAACGCCGCTACCAGCGGCAACAGGATCGTCAATGCCAGCGCGTAGGCGAGGTAGGCGGGCCGAGAGACCCAGTAGCCTTCAGGCGCGGCCCACAGCAATGCCAGCGCAGTCGATGCAATCGCGGGAGCAATTGCCCTGCGGCCATACACCGCGGTCGCGGAGATCACGAGGAAAGGCAGGGCTGCATTGAGCGTCATCAGCAGGATGAACGCCGCGTCCACCTGGATCGCAACCATTGCCAGGCTGAGCAGAAGGCCTACCCCATCGCACCAGCGGTGGCAGCGCTCCATGCAGAGCCTTGCAACAAGTGCCCATGTCCCGGATACCGCGAGCAGGGCAACGGCCACCGGCAGCACGCGGGCCGCCTCATTGGCCAGAACCGGCTGCGGGCCATTCACCCACTGCCAGCACCACAGCACCACCAGTACCTGCAGCAGGACCCGGAACCCGCTGGCGCGTGGCTCCTGAAGGCACGACAGAAGCCAGGCCAGGCGGTGCATCTCCAGCGCACGGGCTGCCTGCAGCAATGCTGCCGGTGCGGAAGCCTGCGAGCACACACAGGGCTGGTGCACGTCAGCCTCCTTCCATCCGGAAATGCGTCGTCGCACGATGCAGAAGACGCTGCGCGGACAGTGCCAACGCGCATGCCCGCCGCCGCACAGCGTACGCTTCTGTACCCGAGCGGAGACAGTCACTCAATGCGTCGCAGGCCAGCGTTACCTCGGCGCTGCCCAACGCCGAGGTCGCGCTCTTCAAGGCATGCAGACGCGCCAGCTCCTGCTCCAAGGCATCGAAGGATTCGTCCTTCGCCTTGCTCATCCACTGCGATATCGCCGCGTCCAATGCTGCGGTGAATGAAGGCAGCTGGTGGGGCGACGTTGCCGCAATGAGACCTAGCATCGAGCGTTCCCCAAGCTCAGGCCGGTCCATGGCGTGTGGACCTGCGTTCAGCCCAAACCGGGACTTCAAGCTTTGCATCGCCTTCCTCCATCTGTCGCATTCAACACCTGAACGGATGTATTCCAGCGTCCTGTTACGCCTGACTGGAGACCTCAGGCGTCAGCATGCAGGACCCGCGAGCTATTGCATCCGCTGATGGATCTGTACGAAGAACTGCGGAAAGCAGCCACCCAGCAGATGCCCTGCAGCCACCGCGAGCATGATTCCGCCTACGATGGCAGCACATCGGGCCGGGTGTGACAGTCGCTTCAGATCCATGGCATCCAGCATGTAGGCAACGAATGCGCTACGCCATCGGAATTCTTTCAAACTTTCCTCATGGACCACCATGCTGACACTGACACTTCTCCTGCTGCTTTCATGCAGCGTGCTGGTCTGGAAACGCCGTCTGCGCAGTGCTGCGTTTCTGGCGACGCTTCCGCTGGCCATGGCAGCCAGTGCCAGCGCCCCGGTCACGCAATGGTTGCTGGATCGCGCGCAGGGCACCCCTTCTGTCACTGATCACGGTGCACTTCATCTGCGCACTGTGATCGTGGTACTGGGTGCCGGCATCGACCACGATGCCCGGGGCTCCAGGCCCGGGCTGGCCGGTTACAGCCGCCTGATGAGGGCAGCACAGCGTTACCACGACTGCGATCGCACGCGGGAGGTCTGTACGGTGCTTGCCAGCGGAGGCGTCACTGCCAAGGGCGATGTCGCTGAGGCCGATGTCTACGCACGCGAACTGATTGCGCTGGGCGTGCCCACCGAGAGGATTGTCCGCGAGCGTGCCAGCAGGAACACCTGGCAGAACGCCCGAAACAGCAGTGCGATCATCGGGCGCAACAGCCCGCGGGTGGTGCTGGTGACCTCGGGCCTGCATCTCACGCGGAGCCTGATCTACTTCCGACACTTCGGCGTCGTGGCCGAGGGCCTGCCCAGCGACCTCCTCCGTGCCACCCCGGGGTGGCTGCCCTCCACATTCAATCTATTGCTGGTCGAAGTGAGTTTGCATGAGCGTATCGGCATTCTGCGCTACCACCTCTACAACCGGATGGGCTGGAACGACGCCCCCATCGAGCCGGTCAGTGTCGCGCCTGCAGCAACCACCCACGCATCGCCGCACTGACCTCGTCCGGTTTCTCCATCGGTGCCAGGTGCCCGCAGTCAGGCACCACCACCAGCTGCGAGTGCGGCACCATCGCGTGCATTTCCTCGCTCACCGCCAGCGGCGTGATGCGATCGTTCGCGCCGCACACGATCAGCAGCGGATCGCGGTAACCGGCCAGCACATCATGGCCGTCGCGGCGTTCCAGCGCGCTCTGGCGCAGGAACACGTCCGCGCCCAGGCGGGCGGTCATGTCGCGCACGCGCTGCACCAGCACGTAGTCATCCAGCCGCGACGCATCGATGTAGCTGCGCATCAGCACATCGCCGAAGCCGTGGAACTTCCCCGGCAGGCGCACGCTGGCGCGTTGGCTGCGGCGCTGCTCGGCACGTTCCGGTGAATCGGCGTGGATCGAGGTATCGATCAGCGCCAGCTGCAGCACGCGCTCCGGCGCAATGCGCAGGATCTGCTGGGCGACGAAGCCGCCCAATGAGAAACCGGCCAGCGCAAAGCGCTCCGGTGCCTGTGCGAGCACGTCCTCGGCCACCGCCTGCAGGGTCTCGCCACGGGTCTGGTCGCCTACTGTGCAGTCGGCGATGTCGGCCAGGTCGGCCAGCTGCGCGCGCCACAGCTCGGCATCGTTGAGCAGGCCGGGCAGCAGCAGCAGGGGAATACGGTCGGTCATGGGGGTATTGTCGCGCCAGCACGGTGACGGAACCATGCCGCAACAGGCGGTTGCGTTGTAGAGTCGCGCCATGCTCGACTACTGCACAGCCCGTCGAGCATGGCTCGACTCTACAGAAGGCGGCGATACGGACGCGACCATGGCAGACCCCTACAACAGCGGCACCCCCACCCCACCCGCGCTCCGCTTCGATGATGCGCTGGTCACCACCGCCTTCGAGCTGCCTGGGCACCGCGTCGTGCGCAACCTCGGTGTGGTGCGCGGCATCACCGTGCGCTCGCGCTCGATCGTCGGCAACTTCCTCGGCGGTATCCAGACGCTCTTCGGTGGCAACATCACCATCTATACCGAACTGTGCGAACAGGCCCGCGAGGAAACCTACCGCGACATGGTCAAGCATGCGCGGCAGCTGGGTGCCAACGCGATCATCGGCATGCGCTACGACGCCACCGATGTGATGACCGGGCTGACCGAAGTGCTGTGCTATGGCACGGCGGTGGTGGTGGAGCCGATGCGTTGAAGCTGTAGAGCCGAGCCCATGCCCGGCTCAGGCGTGCCCGTGTGATGCAAGGCAGCCGAGCGTGGGCTCGGCTCTACAATGGCACGTCGGGCACCTCGACCTGCTGCACCGGCAGGGTCACCATCATCACCGTCGGGTCGTCCGGGTCCAGCTTCGTCTTGAAGCCCAGGCTCTGGCACATCGCCAGCATGGTGCTGTTCTCGCGCAGCACCTGGCCTTCGACCACGTCCAGGCCCAGCCACTTGGCGTACTCGATCATGATCGCCATCAGCCGCCAGCCGATGCCGTGGCCCTTCAGGTCCGAGCGGATCAGGATGCCGTACTCGCCACGGTGGTAATCCGCATCGGCATGCAGGCGCACCGCGCCCAGCATCTCGCCGCTGCGCGGTTCGATCGCCACCAGCGCAATCGAGCGCGCGTAGTCGAGCTGGGTCAGGCGCGCGATGAACTCGTGGCTGAAGTGCTTCACCGACTGGAAGAAGCGCAGGCGCAGGTCCTCGTCGCTGACGCGGGCGAAGAACGCACGGAACAGCGCGTCGTCCTCCGGCCGCACCGGGCGCACGAAGGCGCGGCCGCCATCGGACAGTTCGATGGTGCGCTCCCACTCCTTCGGGTACGGGAACACCGAGAAACGTGGATGGCCGCGGCCCTTGTGCAGGATGCGCGACGGCGCCACTGCCACGCGGGCGTCGAGGGCGAGGATGCCCTTGCCGTCGACCAGCAACGGGTTGATGTCCAGCGTACGCACTTCGGGAATGTCGGCGGCCAGTTGTGCAAGCTTCACCAGCGCCAGCGCCAGTGCGCGCTCGTCAGCCGCCGGCACGTCACCGTAGGCCTTGAGGATGCGCGAGGCGCGGGTCTGGCCAATCAGCTCGTGGGCCAGGCGCAGGTCCAGCGGCGGCAGCGCCAGTGCCTTGTCGTTGATCACTTCGACGGCAGTGCCGCCGCGACCGACCACGATCACCGGGCCGAACGTCGCGTCATCGGCGATGCCGACAATCAACTCGCGCGCCTTCGGACGCACGATGGTCGGCTGCACCAGCAGGCCATCGACACGCGCATCCGGCCGCAGCTGGCGTGCGCGCGACAGGATCGCGTTGGCCGCGCTCTGCACCGCCGGCAGCGTGGACAGGTTCAGGCGCACACCATCCACTTCCGACTTGTGCGGAATATCCGGCGAGAGAATCTTCAGCGCGACCGTGGCACCGCGTTCCAGCAGCGGCTGCGCCAGGTCCATCGCCTCGTGCGCATCACGCGCATGCATCACCGGCGCGGAGGGAATGCCGTAGGCCTTGAGCAGTTCATGCGTAGCCAGCGGGTCCAGCCACTGCTGGCCGTTGGCCAGCGCGGCATCGACCAGTGCGCGCGCGGCGGCCGTGTCGACGCTGAAGTCCTGCGGCAGGCTGGGCGGCGTTTCCATCAACGCGTTCTGCGCTTCGCGGTAGCGCACCAGATGCTGGAAGCCACGTACGGCTTCGGCCTCGGTCGGATAGGTAGGCACCCGCGCCGCGTTGAGCGTGGCGGTGGCCTGGTCGTCGTTGCCCAGCCACACCGCGAACACCGGCTTGTCGCGGTGGTGGCGCGGGCGCAGGCCGAGCGTGCGGGTGAGTGCCTGCGCGGCGTCCGCCGATGAGGTGAACGCGGTCGGCACGTTGACCACCATCACCGCGTCATTCTCGTTGTCGGCCAGCAGCGCTTCGATGGCCGCGGCATAGCGGTCACCATCGGCGTCGACCACGATGTCGACCGGATTGCTGCGCGACCAGCCCTGTGGCAATACCGCATCGAGCTTCTGCACCGTGCTGTCGGACAGGGTGGCCAGCGTGCCACGCAGCGCGATCAGCTGGTCCACGGCAAGGCGGCCGACGCCGCCACCGTTGCTGAGAATGGCCAGGCGGCGGCCAGGGAAGGTGCCCAGCCGCCCCAGTGATTCGGCGGCGGTGAACAGCTCGTCCAGCGCACCGACGCGCAGCAGCCCGGCGCGGTTGAAGGCCGCACCGTACACATCATCGGCGCGGGCCAGGGCCTGCACATGGGTATCGCGGCTGCCCGGCTGCACGCGCTCGGCGCGGCCGGACTTCACCACCACCACCGGCTTGGCGCGGGCGGCGGCGCGCGCGGCCGACATGAACTTGCGCGCGTCCTTGATCTGCTCGACGTAGAGCAGGATGGCGCGGGTACGGTAGTCGGTGGCGAAGTAGTCGAGCAGGTCGCCGAAGTCGACGTCCATCGTATCGCCCAGCGAGACCACGGCGGAGAACCCGACCGAGCGCGCCACGCCCCATTCCACCAGCGCGGCGGCAATGGCCGAGGATTCGGAGATCAGCGCGAGGTCGCCGGCCTGCGGAAAATGTGCGGCGATGCTGGCATTGAGCCGCGCGTGCGGCGCGATCACGCCCAGGCAATGCGGCCCGAGGATGCGCAGGCCATGCTTGCGCGCCACCGCCTCCACCTGTGCAGACAACGAACCGGGGCCTTCGCCCAGGTGCGCGGTGAGGATGATCGCCGCCTGCACGCCACGTTCGGCGGCAGTGCGCACCACCTGCGGCACGATTGCCGCTGGTGCGGTGATCACCACCAGGTCGGGCACCCAGTCCAGGTCCTTCAGCCGCTTGACCGTGCGGATGCCATCGATCTCGGCATGCCGCGGATTGATCCACGCCACCTTGCCGGGGAAGCCGGTGCCACGCAGGTTGCGCATCACCGCGCGCCCGGCCGAACGCTCGCGCGGGCTGCCGCCAATCACCGCGACCGACTGCGGACGGAACACGGACTGCAGGTGGTAGGTACTCATGCGCCTACGGTACCCAAATTCCGTGGCGATGGGGTCGCAGGCGGGGTCGGATCCCTTTTCGCAGGAAAGGGCTCCGACCCCTGCTGCGGATATCCGGGGTCAGAGCCCTTCGCTGCGCGAAGGGACCCGACCCCGGCGTGCACGTTTTGTTACAGCAGCGTGCCGTGCAGGATCATCGCGGCGATGCTGAAGTAGATCACCAGGCCGGTCACATCCACCAGGGTGGCCACGAACGGGGCCGAGGCGCTGGCCGGGTCGAAGCCGAGCCGCTTCAGGATGAAGGGCAGCATCGAGCCGGACAGCGAACCGAAGGTGACGATGCCCACCAGCGCGGCGCCGATGGTGATCGCCAGCAGGATCCAGTGCTCGCCGTAGTCGTGCAGGCCGCCCAGCTGCCAGATCACGATGCGCACGATGGCCAGGCAGCCGAGGATGGCGCCCAGCACCATGCCGGTCGGCACTTCGCGCAGGGCCACCTTCCACCAGTCGCGCAGGCGCAGTTCGCGCAGTGCCAGGCTGCGGATCAGCAGCGAGGTGGCCTGCGAGCCGGAATTGCCACCCGAACTCATGATCAATGGGATGAACAGGGTCAGCACCACCGCGCGCGCCAGTTCGTCCTCGTAGTGCTGCATCGCGCTGGCCGTCAGCATCTCGCCCAGGAACAGCACGCTCAGCCAGCCGGCGCGCTTGCGCAGCATCTCGAAGAAGCCGATCTGCATGTACGGCTTGTCCAGCGCTTCCATGCCGCCGAACTTGTGCGCGTCCTCGGTGGATTCCTCGATCAGCGCATCGAGCACGTCGTCCACGGTGACGATGCCGAGCATCTGCTGCTGCGCATCGACCACCGGGATCGCCAGCAGGTCGTGGCGACGGATCAGCCGTGCCACTTCTTCCTGGTCCATCAGTGCGTCCACCGTCACCGGTGGATTGACCTGGGCCACGTCCAGGATCGACTCCTCCGGCAGGCCGGTGATCAGCCGGCGCATGGTCACCACCTGCTGCAGCTGCTGGCTGGCCGGCTCCAGCACGTAGATCGCGTACACCGTTTCACGGGTGCGCTCGACCTGGCGGATGTGCTGCAGGGTCTGCGCCACGGTCCAGCTGGCGGGTACCGCCACGTACTCGGTGGTCATCAGCGCGCCGGCGGTGTTCGGCGGGTAGCTGAGCAGCTTCTGGATGACCTGGCGGGCGTCGGTGCCCAGCAGCGGGATCAACCGCGCGCGCTCTTCCTCATCCAGCTCGTGGACGATGTCGGTGGCGCGGTCGTCGGCCATCAGGCCCAGCAGCGCCGCAGCCCGCGCGGGTGGCAGTGCGGCCACCAGCTCACCGCTGCGGTGCAGCTCCGGCGCTTCGAGCATCTTCACTGCACGCGGCAACGGCAGCGCAGCCAGCGTTTCCGCGGCGCGGGTCAGGTCCAGCGTGTTGAGGAATTCCACCGCGTCGGCGGTGTTGTAGTTCGCCAGCGGTGCGGCCAGTGCGGCGGCATCGGCCACCGGGCGCAGCAATTGCTTCTGGTTCATCGGTTTTGCCTTGTGGGGATGCGACCTCGCGCAACGCCAACGCAGGCAAACCGTCCCGGTGTCAGGCGGTGGCCATCGCTGGCGTCGAACGAGGTCGACTTCTACTGTCGCTGGACATGGGTTGGGGACTCCGGGATGCGTATGCCAACGGACGCGCCGCCAGCGGCGGGCAGTCTGGACCCGTGCGCCATGCAGGTCAACCTGGCCGCCCCGCGCTGGGCGCCCATCCGGTCGGTTGTTCTCGTGCATACACAGGCCGGCGCGCATAATGTCGTGGTGGCGCTCGCCACGCCCTCCCCCATCCGAACGGACGCACAGCGGGCTCCCCCGATGACCAGGTATTCCCATGCATAGCGGTGGTCTGGAACTGGCCCTGGTGCTGCTGCTGGCGGCGGTCATCGCCGTGCCGGTGTTCAAGAAGTTCGGCTTCGGCGCGGTACTGGGCTACCTGGCGGCCGGTGTGGTGCTGGGCCCGGACGGGCTGGGCTTCGTGCAGGACGCCGACCGCATCCTCGGTGCCGCCGAGATCGGTGTGGTGATGCTGCTGTTCGTGATCGGCCTGGAGCTGTCACCGGCACGCCTGAAGGTGATGCGGCGCTCGGTGTTCGGCGCCGGCGCGGCGCAGGTGGCGTTGTCCGGGCTGGTGCTGGGCGGCCTGCTGCTGCTCGATCACTTCCAGTGGAAGAGCGCGCTGGTGGTCGGCGTGGCGCTGGCGCTGTCATCCACCGCGGTCGGCCTGCAGCTGCTGTCCGAGCACAAGGCGATCAACAGCGACCATGGCCGGCTCGGGTTCGCGATCCTGCTGTTCCAGGACCTGATCGCGATCCCGCTGCTGGCGGCCATCCCGCTGCTGGGCGGAGTGAAGAACGAGACCCTGCGCTGGGAAGATGCGGCCGTGGCGCTGGGTGCGCTGGCGGTGGTGATCCTGTGCGGACGACCAGTGCTGCGCAAGGTGTTCAGCATCATTGCGCGCACCCGCAGCCCGGAAGTATTCACTGCCACCGCCCTGCTGGTGGTGCTGGGCACCGCCTGGTTCATGCAGGAAGCCGGCCTCAGCCCCAGCCTCGGCGCGTTCCTGGCCGGCGTGCTGCTGTCCGATTCGGAGTTCCGGCATGAGCTGGAAGCGCAGATCGAACCATTCAAGGGGCTGCTGCTGGGCCTGTTTTTCATCGCAGTGGGCATGGGCATCGACCTGGACCGCATCGCCGCCGAGCCGTGGCTGATCGCCGCGGGTGTCGGCATCCTGCTGGTGGTCAAGTTCAGCCTGCTCTACGCGGTTGGACGTGTCGCCCGGCTCAGCTCGCGGCAATCGCTGCTGCTGGGCAGCGTGCTGTGGCTGGGCGGCGAGTTTGCCTTCGTGGTATTCAACGAGGCACAGCGCGCGCACCTGCTGGGCAACGCCAACCACGACCGGCTGGTGGCGATCGTCGGCCTGTCGATGGCGATCACGCCGCTGCTGATGATCGCGCTGCTCAAGCTGCTCGGCCAGGAAAAAGCCGCACCACGCGTGGCGGCCGAGGCCGACAAGGTGGCGCCGGACAACCGGCCCAAGGTGCTGATCGCCGGCATGGGACGCTTCGGCCAGGTGATCGCACGCCTGCTGACCGCGCAGAAGGTGCCGTTCGTGGCGCTGGAGGCGAACCCGGACACCGTTGCCGACCTGCGCCGCTTCGGCAACCAGCTGTACTACGGCGATCCGACCCGGCCGGAGATGCTGCGTGCGGCGGGGGGCGAGCACATCGATGTGTTCGTGATCACCGTGGATGACCCGGAGACCAACCTGCGCGCGGTACGCATGGTGCGCCGGCTGTACCCGGACGCGACGGTGCTGGCGCGTGCGCGCAACCGCCAGCATGCGTGGCGCCTGATGGACATGTCGGCCGAGCCGTTCCGCGAAGTGTTCGGCACCAGCCTTGAGATGAGCGGGCGCGTGCTGACCGCGCTGGGCGTGGCACCGGACGTGGCCGAACGCCATGTGCAGCGCTTCCGCGAGCACGATGAGCAGCTGCTGCGCGACCAGTATCTGGTGTACGACGACGAGGCAGCGGTGATCCAGACCTCGCGCGACGCACGCAACGACCTGATGCATCTGTTCGAGGCCGACGCGGAAAGCGACGGCGACAAGGAGCGCTGACGGCGCCCACCCGATCGATGGTGGACCCGGTAGTGCCGGCCGCTGGCCGGCAGCCTCGGTATCCCGGAGGTCTCAGCAGGTTGCCGGCCAGCGGCCGGCACTACCCACTGCGGATTCCGATCCCGGTGCTCAACCGTTGTCGCGCAGGAACCGCGCCATCGACGAAACGCCCGGCACGCGCGGTTCGAACTCTCCAGCGACGTCGATGAAGCCGCGCATCACCGCGATCTCGCGCGGGCTGCGGTTGAGGCTGTCGCGCACTTCCGGATCGGCACCGGCGCGCAACAGGCGCTGCACCAGCAGCGGCAGTCCATGCAGGGCGGCCAGATGCAGCGGGCCGAAGCCGCGCGGATCGCGCACGTCCAGGCTGACGTCCTCGTCCAGCAGGCGCTCTACCGCCGCCATCACCACCTGCTCGTCGCAGGCGGTACCCGGCTCGGCGCGTGCGCCCAGCAGCAGCAGCAGCGGCGTGACCGAACCGGCGGCGGCCTGGTCCGGCTCGGCGCCCGCCAACAGCAGGGTGTCGAGCAGGGCCAGCAGGCGCGAGCGGTCGCGGGCACTGAAACCGTACAGCGCGGCACAGTGCAGCGGGCCCAGCTGCTGCGCGTCACCGGCATGCACGTCGGCACCGGCAGTGAGCAGGCGCGCGACGATGTCCGGCAGGCCCAGCGCCGAGGCCAGCATCAGCACGGTCACCCCGCCCGGCAGGCGGTGTTCCAGCTTGGCGCCGGCATCGAGCAGGGCCGAAACGATGTCGACCTGGCGCATGCTGACCGCCGCCGACAGCGGCGTCGCACCGCTTGCAGCGGCGTGCTGCGGATCGGCACCGCGCGCCAGCAGCAGGTCGGTCACGGCCAGGTGGCCACCACCGGCCGCACGCAGCAGCGCGGTGCAGCCCTGTGCGTCGACCGCGTCGACGGCAAATCCCAGATCGATCAGGCGGCGCACGGCGTCCACATCACCGTCCATCGCAGCGGCCGGCAGATCGGCCTCGCGCAGGGTACGGCGCGGCAGCGGCCACACCCGCCAGTCCAGCCAATCGGCCAGGTCACGGCGACCGATCGACAGCGCCACGCCCAGTGGCGTCTGACCGTCGGCGGCACGTGCTTCCGGCGAGGCACCGTGCTGCACCAGCAGCTTCAGCGCGCCTTCGCGGGCCAGGGCGGTGGCCAGATGCAGTGCGGTCATGCCATGGCTGTCGCGCGCTTCGCGATCGACACCGGCCTTGAGCAGGGCCTGCTGCAGGCGCAGCCAGCCCAGGCGTACCGCCAGCGACAGCGGTGGGTCACCGGCCGGCGAAGCGGCGAACGGATCGGCGCCACGCTCCAGCAGTTCCAGAGCTAGTTGTTCCAGGCCGCGGGCGGCCTGGTCGTGCTGTGCGCAGGCGGCCAGGAAGCGTGCCAGCCCACCGCGCCCGGCCGGCGACAGGCCGCGCTGCAGCATGACCTGCAGCGCCGGCACCGCGTCGATGCCGCGCGACAGCAGCGCGAACATCGGCGTATCGGCGCAGGCGTCGCGCACATAGGGATCGGCACCGTGGGCCAGCAGCCAATCGACCGCGCGCGGCTCCAGGGCCAGCTCCGGATCGAGCAGCAGGCCGCCCAGTTCTTCCGGCTGGCACAGCCTGGCCAGCGCGGCCATGCCATCGGTGTTGCCGAAGCCCAGCGCTTCGCGCAGCAGGGTCAGCGGCGGACGGTCCGGCAACAGGCCGCTGGCGCTGGCCGCTTCACCGCGCTCGGCCAGGCCATCACTGACGGCTGCCGGCAGCGGATAGGACGGGTCCAGCAGGGCCACGATCGCCCAGCGGCCCGCTTCGGCCGCATAGTCCACCGCGCGGCGGCCAACCGGGTCGGTGGCGTCGGCGGCGATGCCCAGTTCCACCAGGCGCTTGATCAGCAGCGGCGAGACATCCTCGGCCATCACTGCCAGCTGCACCGCATTGCGGCCTTCGCCGTCCACCGCGACCAGGTCCGGCTTGTGCGGCAGCAGGTGCTCGACCACGGCGGCACGGCCGGCACGGGCGGCTTCCAGCCACGGCGTGCGGCCCAGTGCATCGCGCGCTTCCAGGTTGGCGCCGGCGCCCAGCAGCACGCCGATGATCTCCACGTGGCCGGCCAGCGCTGCCTCGTGCAGCGCGCTGCGGCGCTGGCGATCACGCGCGTCGGCGCGTGCCTTGTGCTTGAGCAGCAGCTGCACGCCGGCCGGATCGTCGTCCTCGGTGGCGGCGGCGGCCAGCAGCACCGGGGTGCCATCGGCCGGTTCGCTGCGTGCACCGCGCTCGAGCAGGAAGCGGGCCAGGCGCCAGTTGCCGACCTGGCAGGCCACCGCCAGCGGCGACCAGCCCTCACGGTTCAGCGCATCGACTTCGGCGGCGGCATCGCGCAGCAGCGCGGCCACGCCCGGGTCGGAACTGCGTGCGGCATGGTGCAGCGGGGTGTTGCCATCGCTGTCGGTGGCACGCGAATCGGCACCGTTGGCGAGCAGGGTCATCACCGCTTCGGGGCGGCCATGCCAGCTGTCACGGGTGGCGGCCAGCAGCGGGGTCATGCCCCGGTGCGGCGCGTTCACATCTACGCCGCGGGCAATCAGCTCGCGCAGCAGGCGCAGGTCCGGCAGCACCGCCGCCAGCACCGCCAGGCTGCGCTGGTCACGCCAGTTCGGGTCCGGCAGCGCATACGGATCAGCACCGGCCTGCAGCAGCTGCAGGCCGCGGTCGACGCGGCCCTGGCGCGCGGCCTCATACAGGGCCGGTGTCAGTTCCTGCGGCGCCATCGCCTCCAGCGGCGCGGTTTCGGCCGCAGCAGGGAACATCGGTTCCTGTTCGCTGCTGGCAGCGGCGAACGGGCTGGGGCGCAGCGACACCAGCGGCGCGGGCGCGACCCGCTGCAGCAGCAGGTGCAGCGCCGGCGACAGCAGCACGACCGCCAGTGCGGCGGGCCAGCGTGCGCCGTCCGGCAACAGGCCCGGCCAGGCCGGCAGCACCACCAGTGCGGCCAAGGCGATCACCAGCGCGGCCACGCCAAGACCACGCCAGGCGGTCAGGTCGCGGCCGGCCAGCGCCTGCCAGTGCTGGGCCAGGCTGCCATCCAGGCGTTCGACATCGTTCCATAGCGGCCAGGTGCGCCAGGCCGCCAGCAGGCCGGCACTGACCAGCACGCTCAGGCCCAGCACCGCCGCCAGGCTGCCGCTGTCACGCAGGGCCGCCAGCGGCCAGGCCAGCAGCAGCGCCAGCAGCAATGGCGCGGCAGCCCACAGCGCCAGCAGTGCGGGCAGGTCCTGGCGTGCGACCACCTTCAGCGGCAGCAGCGCACGGCTGCGACGCCACCACGACACGCCCAGCGCGAACGCCGGCTGCGCCAGTGCGGCAAGGATGGCACCCGGCACACCGCCCACCGCGGCGCCCAACGCCAGCATGGCACCCACGGCGAAGGCGATCGACAGGGCACGCGGACGGGAGGTGTCAGTCATAGTGTCGCGGCATCAGGCTGGCCACCGACGGCGGTACCTGCAGGTAGAACCCGCGTTCGCTCATTTCGCTGCGGACCTTTTCAGGATCGGCCTGGGCCAGGCGGCGCTGGACATCCAGGGCCACCTCCAGGACGAAGGCGAGCGTCCCCAGCGAGGTGAGCAGCGGCGCGGGCAGCGCGCTGAAATCATCGCGTCGGGGAACGTAGACGTAGGTGTCCGGCTTGAGTTGGCTTTTATAGACGTAGGCGTGCATGTCCGCGGGACGATAACCCGGGAAGAGCCATGATTGTGTCGGAAAGCCGACACCGGGGAAAGCCGTCAGCCGACGATGGCGGCGCGATCGGCGGCGTTTCCCCTGCGAGGTTCAGCAATGTGGCGGCGACGTTCAGCCAACGCCGCCGCCACGCGGGCGCTTACTTGACCTTGGCGTAGGTACCCTTCAGCGCGACACCGGCGAGGATGGTGCCGGCGTAGCACTCGTAATTGGTGCTGCTCTTGAACTCGTTCTTCTTGTAGTAGCTGACGATGTCGACCACGGCGTTGGCGCCGCGCGACCTGGCGCCGTCCTGCAGCGCGCGCAGCGCCGACAGCGCGACCCAGCGGCAGGCCTCGGCATCGCTCTTGTTGGCGGCGTTGGTCTTCTTGTTGGTCACGTCTTCACCCAGGCGCTGCTGCACGCTGACCGGCTGGCCGGCCAGGTAGAAGCGCACGCTGCCGTCGATGCCGGCGTCCTTGGCAGCCTGCGAGCTGACCAGCTCCTGCAGGGACTGCTCGACGCGGGTATCGCGGGCAGAGGCGGTGGAGGTCAGGGCCAGCAGCGCGGTGGCAGTGGCGATCATGAGAGTGCGGCGCATCGAAACTTCTCCTTGTCAGGGGTGCGGGTGGATGGCGGAAACAGTGCGGTGGGGCGGTGGATCACTCGCTCCAGCGGCGGAACACCAGTGAGGTGTTGATGCCGCCGAAGGCGAAGTTGTTGCTCATCACGTACTCGGCCTGCAGTTCGCGGCCCTGCCCGGTGATGAAGTCGAGCTGGCCACAGCGCGGGTCGACCTCGGCCAGGTTCAGGGTCGGCGCGAACCAGCCGGCGCGCATCATCTGGATGCTCAGCCAGGCCTCGAACGCGCCACAGGCACCCAGCATGTGGCCGACATAGCTCTTCAGCGAGCTGATCGGCACGCGGTTGCCGAACACCTGCGCGGTCGCCTGGGTTTCGGCGATGTCACCGTGGTCGGTGGCGGTGCCGTGGGCGTTGACGTAGTCGATCTGCGCCGCGTCCAGGCCGGCATCCTCCAGCGCCAGGCGCATGGCCTGGGCCATGGTGTCGGCGCTGGGCTGGGTGACGTGCTGGCCATCGCTGTTGGTGCCGTAGCCGACCACCTCGGCAAGGATGGTGGCGCCGCGCGCCTGCGCGTGCTCCAGGTCTTCCAGGATCAGCGTGCAGGCGCCCTCGCCCAGCACCAGGCCATCACGGCCGGCATCGAACGGGCGCGGGGTGGTCTGCGGCGCATCGTTGCGAACGCTGGTGGCGAACAGGGTGTCGAACACCGCCGCTGCGGTGGCATCGAGCTGCTCGGCACCGCCGGCCACCATCACCGTCTGCTTGCCACTGCGGATCGCTTCATAGGCCGCACCCACGCCCTGGCTGCCGGAGGTGCAGGCACTGGAGGTGGTGTACACGCGCCCGGACAGGCCGAAGAACACGCCGATGTTGACCGGCGCGGTGTGGCTCATCATCTTCAGGTAGGTGGTGGCACTGATGCCATCGGTGGTGAACTCGTTGAGCATGCGCCCGAATTCACCGGTGGCCTCGTGGCTGCCCGAGGACGAGCCGTAGGCCACGCCGGTACGGCCGCTGCGCAGCACCGGATGCTCGTGCAGGCCGGCTTCACGCAGTGCCACCTCAGTGGCGCGCACCGACATGATCGCGACCTTGCCCATCGAGCGGGTGGTCTTGCGGTTGTAGTTCGGCGGCAGCTCGAAATCCTGCGCCGGCGCGGCCAGCTTGGTGTTCAGCCCGGCATAGACATCCCACTCGGGCATCGCACGCACCGCATTGCGGCAGCTGCGCAGGTGTGCCTCGATGGTCGGCCAGTCGTGGCCGAGCGGACTGATGGCGGCGGCACCGGTGACCACCACGCGACGATCGGCGGCCATCAGATCATGCCTCCGTTCACCGAGATCACCTGGCGGGTGATGTAGCCGGCCGGCTCGGACAGCAGGAACGCCACCGTGGCCGCCACTTCGTCGGGACGACCGACGCGGCCGGCGGGAATCAGCTTGAGCGCGTGTTCAACCACTTCATCGTTGAGCATTTCGGTCTCGATCAGGCCCGGGGCCACGCAGTTGACGGTGATCTGGCGGCTGGCCAGTTCCAGCGCCAGGGCCTTGGTGGCACCGATGATGCCGGCCTTGGCGGCGCTGTAATTGACCTGCCCGCGGTTGCCGGCCAGTCCGGACACCGACGACAGGGTGATGATGCGGCCAGGCTTGCGCCGGCGCACCATCGGCATGATCAGCGGATGCAGTACGTTGTAGAAACCGTCCAGGTTGGTGTGGATGACCTGGTCCCAATCCTCCGCTGACAGTGCCGGGAAGGCACCGTCACGGGCGATGCCGGCGTTGCAGACCACGCCGTAGTACGCGCCGTGCGCTTCGACATCGGCCTCCAGCACAGCGCGTGCGGCCTCGCGATCAGCCACGTCGAACATCAGTACGCGGGCCTGCTGGCCCAACGCGTGGATCTCGGCCATCACGGCCTGTGCCTCATCCAGGCGGCTGCGGCAATGCACCACCACGTCGAAGCCGTCACGCGCGATGCGCAGCGCGATGGCCCGGCCGATGCCCCGGCTGGCGCCGGTCACCAGCACGCTTCGATTCCCTGTCATGCCTGTCCACTCTCCAGATAGGCCATCGCATCGGCCGGTTCGAACACCGACACGTTGGCTGTCGCCCATTCGTCCTCGCCTGCCAGGATGCGGCAGGCGAACATCCCCAATCCATTGTCACCCAACAGCTCGCAGCGCGCCTGTACGCGCAGCCGCGATCCGCTGGGAAAGCTGCTGCGCGGGCTGCTGTAGCGGCGGCTGCCAAGCAGGAAGCCCAACTGCGGCGGCTTGCCCGTCGCACGCGCACGGCAACCGGCCCAGGCCGCGATGGCCTGCGCCATGTATTCGATGCCGACCCACGCCGGCACCTGGCCCTCCTCGACGAACAGGCCCGCGTCGGGCACCACCAGTTCGGCCTCGATGGTGTCCTGGTCCCAGTGCGTGATGCGCTCCAGCAGGCACATGTCCTGGCGGTGCGGCACCACCTCTTCGATCGCGTACAGCGTGTTCATCGACGCTCCAGCGCCAGCACGGCATTGCTGCCGCCGAAGGCGAACGAATTGCTCAGCACACGCCGCGGTGCCTGTGCCAGGCGGGTGGCCGGTGCGACCAGCGGCAGTGCCGGCAGCGCGGGGTCTGCCACGCCGTCCCACCAGTGCGGTGGCAGCTGCTGCTGCGGGTTCCCGGCCAGCACGATCCAGCACAGTGCAGCTTCGATCGCGCCTGAAGCACCCAGCGTATGGCCGGTCAGCGGCTTGGTCGAACTGGCCGGCACCTGGTTGCCCAGCACCTGCGACACCGCCAGGCTTTCCATCGCATCGTTGTGGCCGGTGGCGGTGCCATGCAGGTTCACGTAGTCCACTTCATCGGCCGCCCAGCCGGCGCGCTGCAGCGCCTGCTGCAGGGCATCGATGGCACCCAGGCCCTGCGGATCGGGGGCGGACATATGGTGCGCGTCGGCCGATTCGCCCCAGCCGGCCAGGCATACCGGGCCGGGTTCGCGGGTGAGCAGGAACAGCGCGGCACCCTCGCCGATGTTGATGCCGGCACGGTGCTGCGAGAATGGATTGCAGCGCAGGGCCGACACCGATTCCAGCGCGCTGAAGCCGGCCACGGTGAAGCGGCACAGCGAGTCCGCGCCACCTGCGATCACGGCGTCGACGATACCGGCCCGCAGCATGCGTGCAGCCGACATCAGTGCCTTGGCACTGGACGAGCAGGCGGTGGACAGGGTCCACGCCGGCCCCTGAGCGCCGCTGCGCTGGCGCACGAACTGCGCGGCAGTACCCATTTCCTGCTGGGCGTAATCGAACCCGGGCGGCCATTGGCCCTGGTCGGCATGGGTGCGCAGGGCCTGCTCGGATTCACCGATGCCCGAGGTACTGGTGCCCAGCACGACCGCCACGCGTTCGGCGCCGTGGCGGGCGATCGCGGCGGCCACCGCCGGTGCGATCTGCGCCAGTGCCACGTCCAGCAGGGCGTTGTTGCGCCCGCGCAGGGCGGCCGGCAGTTCTTCCAGCGTCGGCAGCGGTGTACGCACCTGCCCCAGCGCCAGGGTTTGCCCCGGCAGCAGGGTATCGTTGTCGCTGAGCCCGCCCGGCACGCCGGCGAACATCGCCGAAGCCACCGCGTCGCGGCCATCGCCGAGCGCGCAGACCACGCCCAGATCGTTCAGGTAGATCGGTGCACTCATCGATCCGGCCCGGCCATGTCGATCGATTCGATGCGCAGCGCATAGCCTTCGGCCCGGTTGTCCAGCTGCACGCTGCCATCGTCCAGGCGCTGCAGCTGCAGCCACACCGTGCCGTCGCGCGACAGGCTGCGCTGATGGCCATCGTCACGGACCTGCCAGCCGGCTGGCAGCGCGGCCGCGATGGCTGCGGTCGGCCACAGCGCGAACTGCAGGTCATCCAGCACGCGCTCGGCGCGCACCTGCGGCGGCAGCCACGGCGCGCGCTGCTGGGTCAGCTGCCGGCCGTCCCACTGCAGGCGCACGCCGGTCTGGCCCATCGCCTGCACCGCCAGCTGCACCTGCTGCGCATCGGCTTCCAGCAGTGCATCCAGGTCGCGCTCATGCGTGCCGAACCGGAAATGCAACTGCTGCTGCAACGCCAGCGGCGCCGGCAGGCTGGCCGGCGACAGGCGCAGCGGCGGCAGTTCCACCAACGGCTTCGGCATGCGGCCGGCGCAGGCCACCAGCAGCAGGCTCAGCAGCAGTGCTGTCGCAGGGGCGATCAGGCGCCGCACAGCTGCTCCAGCACGCGCATGCGGCGGCCACTGTCATCGGCCACGTACGGGTTGTTGGTGTCCCAGGCGTAACCGGCCAGGATGGAGCTGATCATGTCGCGCACTTCGGGCTGCTGCTGCGGGTGGTAGATGATCTTCTGGAAACCGCCTTCGTACCAGCTTTCGACAAAGCGGCGGAAGGTCTTCACGCCCGCCCGCAGCGGGACCGAGAACTCCGCTTCCCAGTCCACGGCTTCGCCGGCATAGCGGCGCGCCAGGCATGCACTGGCCAGCTGCGCGGACTTGAAGGCGATGGTCACGCCGGACGAGAACACCGGGTCGAGGAACTCGCCGGCATTGCCCAGCAGGGCATAGCCCGGCCCCCACAACGAACTGACATTGGCCGAGTAGCCGGTGATGCGGCGCACCGGCAGCACCGCCCATTCGGCATTGGCCAGCAGCCGGGTCAGGTTCGGGTCCTCGCCGACGATGGCCTGCAGTTTCTGCAGGTCGTCGCCCTCGTAGCGCTCGAAGAACGACGGTTCGGCGACCACGCCCAGCGAGCAGCAGCCGTTGGAGAACGGGATTGTCCAGTACCAGACGTCGACGTGCTCGGGATGGGTGGTGATCAGGATCTTGTTGCGGTCGAAGTCCGCTTCGGCCGGAATGTTGTCGCGCACGTGGCAGAAGATCGCCCCGCGCACCGGGAAGTTGGACGGCGATTCCAGCTGCAGCAGGCGCGGCAGCAGGCGTGCGAAGCCCGAGGCGTCGAGGATGAAATCGGCCTCGATGCGGTACTCGCTGCCGTCCGGGCGGCGCACCGTCACCGCCGGCTGCTCGCCGGCTTCGACCGACAGCACTTCATCACCGAAACGCAGCGTGGCCCCCATGCGCTCGGCACCGCGCGCCAGCACGTTGTCGAAGTCGGCGCGCTGCACCTGGTAGGTGGTGCCCCAGCCCGGCGAGAACTTCTTCCTGAAGTCGAATGCGGTACGCGCTTCGCCGTGCACGAAGGCCGCGCCGTTCTTGTGCTGGAAGCCGGCTTCGACCACGTCCTGCAGCAGGCCGGCGGCCTCGATGTACTCCATGCTCTGCGGCAGCAGGCTTTCGCCGATGGAGAAGCGCGGGAACTGCTGGCGCTCCAGCATCAGCACCTGGCGGCCCTGCTGGCGCAGCATCGCCGCAGCCACGGAGCCGGCCGGGCCGGCACCGATGATCAGGATTTCAGTACGTTCGACAGCATCCACAGCAGTATTCATCGGTGCGTCCTTGTTGCTCGATCAAGTGGAAAGAAGGAAGTCGGAAGCAGGCTCAGGCCCGCGGCAGATCATGCGGCGGCGGCCGGAACAGCGGCGAGATCAGCCAGACCAGGCCGATGCCGAACAGCAGGGTCAGGCCGAACGCGCGCAGCGCCGGGGTCTGCGACAGTCCCAGCAGGCCGAACGACAGCCAGGTGCTGGCCGCGCCCACGCACACCGCCAGCCAGGCACTGGCATCGCCGCGGTGCTCGATCAGGAAGATGCCGTAGTCGATGCCCATGCCCAGCAGCAGCATCAGTGCCAGCACGTTGAACAGCTGCAGTGGCTGGCCGAACAGGCCCAGCAGGCCCAGGGTCAACGCACCGGCAATCAGGGTCGGCGCGAACACGCGCCAGGCCTGGCGGCGGTAGCGCAGCCACAGCGCGCCGAACACCAGCACGATGCCGACCAGCAGCAGCCCCCCCATCAGTTTGCGGTAGTGGCCCAGCAGCTGCGAGAAGTCGGCGGTGCGGTCCACCCAGCGCACGCCGGGCAGGCCTTCGGCCGCCCCGCGCAGGGTCGCCAGCGCATCGGCGCGCGACAGGTCATCGACCATCACCACGCTGATCATCTGCCCACCGACCTCACCCACCCACAGGTGGCGGAACGGCTGCGACGCCGGCGAGGCCAGGAACGCCTCCGCGGTCAGCGGCGTGGTGGCGAAGTCGGGGCGCGGCAAGGGTTCTCCGACCGCATCGGACACGGCCTGCAGCACGCCCGGTTCCACCTTGGCGGTCAGCGCCGCATCGGCCTGCTGGCGTGCCGGCGACGGCAGCCAGTCACTGATCGCGCGGTAACCGCCGATGCGCTTGTCGTTGGCCAGTACACGCAGGCGTTCGGTCAGTGCTTCTTCGCGCTGCAGCAGCTGTGCAGCGTCACTGCCCTGCACCAGATAGAACTGCGCCGGGCTGGGCATGCCCAGCAGCTGGCTCAGGCGGATCTGCTGGGCCATCAGTGCCGGCGGTGAGGACTGCAGGCTGCGCAGGTCGTCATTGCTGTGCAGGCGGGCGATGCCGATGGCAGACAGCGCCAGCGTGATCACCACGAACACCGTCACCGGCCGGCGGCCATGCAACCGCGGGAAGCGCTCCAGCGTGTTGCCCAGCCACTGCGAGAAACGGGTCTGGCGGATCTCGCCGCCATCCAGCCACGGGAACCAGAAGATCACCGTGAGGAAGGCGGCGGCCAGACCGACCACCGAGAACAGCGCCATCTGGCGCAGGCCCGGGAAAGGGGCCAGGCCCAGAGCCAGGTAGGCCAGCGCGCTGGTCAGCAAGGCCAGCCACAGGCCCGGCAACAGGTGCCGCAGCAGCTTCCAGCGGCGATCGGCCGGCTCGGCCTGGCGCGAGGCAAACCAGTGGATGCCGTAATCCTCGGCCACGCCCACCAGCGACGCACCGAACACCAGGGTGAGCACGTGCACCTTGCCGAACACCAGCACGGTCACCGCCAGCGCCACGCCACAACCGATCAGCAACGACGCGGCGACCAGCAGGATCGGCCGCAGCGAACGGAACGCCAGCCACACCAGCAGCAGCACCGCGGCCAGCGAGCCCCAGCCGATCGTGTTGATCTCCTGGTTGGCCTGCACCGCGGCCGCCTCGGCGTGCAGCGGCACGCCGGCATGCAGGATTTCCAGCTCCGGCGCTGCCGCCCTGGCAGCCCGCCCGGCACGTTCCAGCAGGCCGTCGAGATGACGCTCACCGTCGAGCTGGAACGCCGAACCCGGTGTATCGAACTGCAGCACGGCCCAGTGCCTGCCCTCGGCTTCGAGCAGGCCGTCATCGCCCAGCCGCAACCCCGAACCCTGCGCCTGCTGCTGCCACCATTGCGGCCACAACGACAACGGGTCTTGCCGCCAGTCGGTCAGGCGCGGAGCGCCCATCGGGCCGTACAGCGCGGCCAACGCCTGCTCGGCCAACGCGCCCGGTTCGCTGCCCTGCAGCTGCTCGCGCTGGGCCGGCGTCAGCAGGCGGTCGCGGTACGGCGCGTAGAACGCGCGCGCCTCATCGAACCAGCCTTCGATCGAACCACTGGGCACCAGCAGGGCTCGGTCAGTGTCCTTGGCCATGGCCGCGGCAAAGGCCGCCTGCGCACGCTTGGCGGCAGCGCCGTCCCTGCTGCCCAGCAGCACCACCACCTGCCGCGAGCTGCCGTCGGCGATGCGCCGGGTGACGTCGCTCAACAGGCGGTCATGCGCATCCTGCGGCAGCAGCGCGAGGATGTCGGTGTCGATCCGCGATTGCTGGCTCCACAGGTGCCACTGCTGCGCGCCCAGTACCAGCAGCAGCAACAGCCAGGCGATGCCCAGCCAGTGCCACCAGCGCCGCAGCCGCTCCGGTGCGTTCGATGCGACGGCCTCACTCAAAGCGGCGTGCCTCGTCGGCGGTGAGGGTGGCCGGCGCCTCGCTCAATGCACTGAACTGGATCTGCGTGCGGTCCTTGTTGGCCTCGACGATCTCGACCTGGCGCACGTAGCGGTCACCCTGCAGGGTCAGCGACTGGAACGCCTTGGCCAGCATCGCCGACTTCGGCGTCAGCCGCAGCCGCCAGCCCTGCCCTTCACGGCTGGCCGCCACGTTGAACTGGCTGGACAGCGCCTGCACGTCGCCACTCATCAGCGCGAACATGATCGCGTTCACCGAACGCATCGCCGGCTGCTGCCGTGCATCGAGCTCGACACGGGTGCTGCCATCGCGCTGGCGGCTCAGGATGCGGTCGGCGGTGACCACCACTTCGGAAGGGAACGGCTTGAGCGTGGTCCAGATCACGCCGTGCTGGCGCGCGACCACGAACTGGCCCTGCGAGCGCAGCGGGTTCCTGAAGCCGCTGACCTGCTTTTCCTGGCTGAACTGGCCACGCAGCACGTCCGGCCGCGCCACCGCCTGGGTGATCGCATCGATGGCGGGGTCGGCCGCCTGCACCTGCGGTGCGGCAACGAAGATCAGCGCGCACAGCAGCACGCTCGAAAGACGGACAAGGGGGTTCACGGCGCAGGCACTCCCAGGCGCTCCCACAGTACCGGCGGGCACTGGTACAGCATTTCCTTGCTGGCCGCGTCCACCGCGACCTGGATGGTCATCGCGCGGGTCAGCACCTGGCCGCTCTGCGCATCGAGGATTTCATACTCGATCTTCAGCCGGTTCTCCCATTCCACGATGCGCGCGACCACGCGCAGCGCCTGGTTGAACAGCAGCGGGCGCACGTACTTCACCCGCGCATCGACCACCGGCCACAGGTAGCCCGATTCGAGCATCTGCGGGTAGTCGTAGTCGTAGCGCCCGAGCAGCGCGCAGCGCGCGATCTCGAAGTACTTGAAATAGTTGCCATGCCAGACCACGTTCATCGGATCGCAGTCATGGAAGGCAGGGGTCAACGCAATTTCGCCAACCCGTTCGATGGCCTCATTCACCGGCATACAGCTCCCAACGTTGCGCGCGGATCTCCACCAGCAGTTCCCGCAGTTCGCGATCCAGCGCGCGGTCTTCTTCAACCAGGGCGATGCGCTGCCCCAGGTCGGCGTACATGTCGGCCAGACTGCCATGCAGCTGCGCGTTCAGGCCAACCCGTTCGCGCAGCGCCAGGCCCTGGCGGGCGGCGATCAGCATCGCGGCCACCACCTGTTCAGTCAGCTCGATCACGCGCAGGCAGTCGCGCGCGGCGATGGTGCCCATGCTGACCTTGTCCTGGTTGTGGCACTCGGTGGAACGCGAGAACACGCTGGCCGGCATGGTCTGCTTCAGCGCTTCGGCAGTCCAGGCCGACACGCTGATCTGCAGCGCCTTCAGGCCATGGTTGATGGCCGCGCGCGGGCCGGTGGCCGCCGACAGGTTGGCCGGCAGGCCATGGTTGTAGCGGGCATCCACCACCAGCGCCAGCTGCCGGTCGAGCAGGTCGGCAACGTTGGCCACGGTGTTTTTCAGGGTGTCCATCGCCAGTGCGATGTGGCCGCCGTAGAAGTGGCCGCCATGCAGGATGCGCTCGCCGTCGGCGTCGATCAGCGGGTTGTCGTTGGCACTGTTCAGTTCGGTTTCGATCAGCTGGCGCAGGAACGGCAGGCTGTCTTCCAGCACGCCGATGACGTGCGGCGCGCAGCGCAGCGAATAGCGGTCCTGCAGGCGCTGTTCGTTGCGCGGCGGGCGTTCGCTGTGCAGGTCGCTGCGCAGGCGCGCAGCGATGCGGCCCTGGCCCGGGTGCGGCTTGGCGGCGAACAGGGTTTCGTCGAAGTGGTGCGCGTTGCCGTCGCTGGCCAGCACGTTGAACGCGGTCAGGCGCGTGGCCATGCGCGCCAGGTAATCGGCGCGCTGCCAGGCCAGGCAGGCCAGGCCGGTCATCACCGCGGTGCCGTTCATGATCGCCAGGCCTTCCTTCGGCCGCAGCTTCAGCGGGGTCATGCCGATCTTCGCCAGCACTTCGGCCGCCGGCTGCACGCGGCCGTCATGCAGCACCTCGCGCTCGCCGCACAGCACCGCCGCCACGTACGACAGCGGGGTCAGGTCGCCGCTGGCACCGACCGAGCCTTCGGCCGGGATCATCGGCAGCACGTCGTGCTGCAGCAGCGTGGCCAGGCCTTCCAGCAGCGGCACGCTGACGCCGGACATGCCGCGCACCAGCGACGCCAGGCGCGCGGCCAGCACCGCGCGGGTCTCGACCGGGTCCAGGTAACGGCCCAGGCCGCAGCCGTGGTAGGTGTACAGGTGGTGCGGCAGTTCCGCCACCAGCGCCGGCGGGATGTTCACCGTGCACGAGTCGCCGTAGCCGGTGGTCACGCCGTAGATCACGCCGTCCTCGCGCAGCAGGCGGTCGAGGAAGTCGGCACCGCGCTGGATGTGCGCGCGGAACGCCGGCGCGTCGCTCAGTGCGGCCTCGCACTGGCGCTGGGCCAGGGCAACCACGTCTTCGATGGTCAACGGTGCGTCGCCAAAGCGGCACACGGGTACGGCGTCAGTCGTCATGCGGAGCCTGATCCCAGAAGGGGAAGAAATTGAACCAGTCCAACGGGGACTGGATGACCTGGAGTTCCAGCCAGCGCGCGAAGCGCTGTGCCTGTTCGGCCAGCGCGGCGTCGCGCGAGCCACGCGGCAGCACGATGCGTTCGGCGAACTGTTCGAATGCCACCCGATAGCCGTCGCCCTCGTGCAGGCAGGCCATGGTGTAGACCGGGCAGCCCAGCGCCGCGGCGAGCACATAGGCGCCGATCGGGAACGGCGCGCGGTGGCCCAGGAAATCGGCAGTGACGCTGCGGCCACCCTGTACCGGCGTGCGGTCGCCGACGATGGCAACGAAGCCCCCCGCCGCCACGCGCTCGGCCAGCATCACCGCGGTGGCCGGCCCCATTTCGGTCACCTGCACCAGTTCCACCGCCGCCAGCGGGTCCAGCCGCTGCAGCAGGCGGTTGAAGCGCTGCGCATGCGCGGTGTGCACCAGCACGGTGATGCGGAACCCCGGCACCTGTTCGGCCAGCACCTGGCACAGCTCCAGGCAGCCGATGTGCGCGGTGAGGATCAGCCCGCCCTCGCGGCGCGCGATCTTCTGCAGTACCAGGTCACGATGCAGGTGGATGCGTTCGGCCGGGTAGCGCCCGCCCAGGCCGAGGATCTTGTCCAGCATCGTATCGGCGAAGGCGAAGAAGTGGCGCAGGCTGTCACGCCGTGTCGGCGCGCGGCCGAGCACGCCGCTGTGCGCCTGCAGCCGCTGCAGGTACTGCATCGAAGCCTGGCGCCCTATACGGTTGCCCAGCCAATGGCAGGCCACCACCGGCCACACGCACAGGCGGAACGGCCAGCGCCCGAACCAGCGGTGCACCCAGCACAGGAACAGCACGCCGGCCACCGACGTCGATTCGCCGATGTCGGCCCAGTGCGGGGCACCCTGCGCGGCCGCCATCTCAGCGCTGCCCCCGCAGGCGGCGCCACAGCAGCCGCGGCGCACGCCAGAGCATGCCGAAGAACAGGCGGGTATGCATGCGGCTGATGCGCACGTTGTCGCGCCACACATCGAAGTGCGACACGCCATCGGACGGATAGGTCACGCGCGTGGCCAGGTGCTCGACCGGCAATTGCCGCCAGTACAGCCGCACCATCACTTCGGTATCGAAATCCATGCGCCGGCCGATGGTCTCTTCACCGATCAGGCGCAGTACCGGCGGCAGCGGATACACGCGGAAGCCACACATGGTGTCGCGCAGGTGCAGCGACAGCGTGTTGATCCAGACCCAGATGTGGGTGGCGTAGCGGCCATACAGGCGCGCCTTGGGAACACTGGCGTCGTAAGCCGGAATGCCGCAGATCACCGCCTCGGGATGGGCGCGCGCGGCTTCGATGAAGCGTGGCAGGTCAGTGGTATCGTGCTGGCCGTCGGCATCGATCTGCAGCACGTGGCTGTAGCCACGCGCGCCGGCCTCGGCAAAGCCGGCCAGCATCGCCCCGCCCTTGCCCTGGTTGACGTCCAGGCGCAGCAGGTCGACGCCCTGGCGCTGTGCCAGCGCGCGCAGCACCGCCGCGCACCCATCGTGCGAACCATCGTCGACCAGCAGGCAGGGCAGTCCCGCAGCCTGCACGCCATCGACCACCGCCGCGATGGCGTGCTCGTGGTCGTAGACAGGGATCACCACCAGTGGCGCGAATGCGGCACCGGCAACGGCCGGATCAGTCCGCATCAGCGAAAACCACCCTGCCGCTGGCATGCACACCGTGGCTGGAGGTGTAGCGGAAGGCCAGCACGTTGCGTGCGGCATCCCAGTCCAGCTGCAGGGTCAACTCGTCACCGGGGCGGGCCACGTGCTGGAATTTCACCGCATCCATGCGCACGAACGCGCCCCGCATCACAAACGCCTGGCGGGCGAAGCGCACCGCCCAGTCCAGCTGCGCCACGCCGGGCAGGATTGCCGCCTGCGGGAAGTGGCCCTGGAACGGCCGCAGCGCCGGGTCCAGGGTCATGCGCAGGGTGGCGCTGGCGGCATCGCGGTGATCCCACGCCGGCACCGGCATCAACGGCTGGAACAGCGCCGCCAGCGCGGCCTGGGTCACCTTGCCCTGCGCATTGATCGGCAGCGCCTGCACCAGGCGCCAGCGACGCGGCCGGGTCACTGCGTCATGCGCATGCGCCAGGCGGGCGCCAAGGCGCTGGCCCAGCGCACGGCGCGCGGCGTCGCCGCCCTCCAGCAGCGCCGGATCGGCCGGCACCACCACGGCGGCCAGCTGCTCGCGCTGCCCGGGCAGCACCAGCACGCGCGCGTCATCCACCTCGGCGTCTTCGCGCAGCGCGCGTTCCAGCGCATCCAGCGACACCCGTCGTTCCTCGATCTTGACGATGCGGTCGGCCCGGCCCAGCAGGCGGAAGCGGCCGTCGGCCAGGGCTTCGACACGGTCCTGGGTGCGCCACCAACCGGGGGTGTCCAGGTGCGCCGAGGCCACCGCCAGGCAGCCATCGTCGATGCGCCACTGCACGCCCGGCAGCGGCTGCCACGGCGGCAGGTCGATGTCCCAGCGGCGCCAGGCGATGCCGCCGGTCTCGCTGCTGCCATAGACCTCGGTCGGGGCCACGCCCAGCCACTGCCGCACCTGCCGCGCTGCGTCTTCCGGCAGCGGACCACCGGAGGAGAACACCGCGCGCAGGCGGCCATGCAGGCTGGCCCAGTCGAGCTGCCCGGGCAGGCGCTTGAGGTGGGCCGGCGTCGCCACCAGCACCGTATCGGTACCGGCCAGCGCACCCACCAGGTCTTCGTGGAAGAACCGGCGCGGATGAATCAGGCGGCCGGCGGCCAGCGGCCACAGCACGCGGAACAGCAGCCCGTAGATGTGCTGGTGGGACACCGTGCCATGGACCTGCACACCCTCCATCTGCGCACCGAACGCGGCCTGCAGCGCCTCCACCTCGCGCGCCAGCTGGTCCAGGCGCTTGCCGATCGCACTGGGCTGGCCGGTGCTGCCGGAGGTGAACACGCACAGCTCGCAGGCGCGCTCGTCCAGCGCCTGCAGCTCATCGTCCAGCGCGGCGTCCAGCGCCACCAGCGGGCGGTAGTCGGCGGACACGTCGCCTGCGAAGCCGCTCACCTGCGGCTGCAGCGCCTGCAGCGTGGCTGGCAGGTTGTCGGCGGCCAGGAACACCCGCTTGCCGGCATGCCAGGCACCGAACAGCGCGGCGGCAAAGGCCACGGCATCATCGAAGTACAGGGCCCAGTCGCGGCCTTCGGCGGCCGCAAAGGCGGCGCGCCAGGCCAGTACGCGCTGGCGGAAGCCGGCATGGTCGATCACCTCGCCGTCGCACAGGCCGACGCTGCGCTGCGGCCGTGCCTCCAGCAGCAGCTGGTCCAGGGCAATCCACTCAGCCATGCGCGTGCGCCGCCTTCACCTGCCGCCGCACCAGCCACTCCCCTGCGAACAACACGCCCATCATCACGTACGCCAACAATCCGTTGTAGAGCATCCAGACCCGGTCCGACGCGTACAGCGCGGTCAGCAGGGCCAGGCTGCCGTTGAGAACGAAGAAGCCACACCACACCTGGGTGACGCGGCGGGTATAGGCCACCGCGAACGGCGGCAGGTCCGGCTCCTGCAGCCGCGCCAGGCGCTCCACCAGCGGCGGCCCGAAGCGCAGGCTGGTGCCGAACACCGCCAGCATCACCACGTTGACCAGCGCCGGGTACAGCTTCAGCGGCAGGGCCTGGTTGAGCACGGTGGCCAGCACCGCCAGCAGGCCGGTGCCAGCGGCGGCGGCCCACCACAGCGGCTGTCGCGTGCTCAGTGCACGCAGCAGGGCCAGGGTGAACAGCAGCAGCGACAGCCAGCGCGGCTCGAAACGGCCCATCGCCAGGTACACCAGCAGCGGGTAGGCAAGCGAAATCGCTGCCACCACGACGGTACGTGCGCGAGCCATGGCGAAGCCGCCGGCGCTGCGGTCAGGCGGCTGCCTGGTCCGGCAGCAGTCCATGCACGACATCGACGATGTCCTGCACGGTGCGCACGGCCTTGAACGCTTCCGGCTGCAGATTGCGGCCGAGCAGCGGCTTGAGCTGCACGATCAGGTCGACCGCATCGATGCTGTCGATGTCCAGGTCGTCGTACAGGCGGGCCTCGGGGGTGATCCGGGCGGTTTCGATCTCGAAGCTGTCGGTCAGGATGCTGACGATGCGTTCGAACAGTTCATTCTTGGTCATGGCAATTCCTGGCGCCGTTACGACTGGCGGGCGGCGACGAACTCGCCGAGCGCGCGCACGCTGGAGAAATGGCGACGGGTTTCTTCTGAATCGGCCGAGAGGCTGACACCGTACTTCTTCTGCAGCGCCAAGCCCAGTTCCAGCGCGTCGATCGAATCCAGGCCGAGGCCCTCGACGAACAGCGGCGCGGTCGGATCGATGTCCTCCGGCGTGATGTCCTCCAGCGAAAGGGAGGAAATGATCAATTCCTTGATCTCGTGCTCAAGTGCTTGCACGGGGCGGATCTCCAGACAGGTCGAAATAACGAGAAAGGTGCTCGGTGACGCGGCGTGCTGCCAAGGCATCCCCCCTTGGCGAGTCGTCATCGGCCAGGAAGGGCGCGATCGGGATATCTTCGCCGATCTGCAGCCGAACGTGAAAGCGACGTGAGGGGACACGATACCACTTCTGTCCCTTGGTCAACGTGGGCGGGGTGCAGGTGATCCGTACCGGGGTGATGTCCAGCCGGCCGCGGACGGCGATGTTGGCGGCCCCGCGCTGCAGCCGCGGCGGTTGGCCCGGCACGCTGCGGGTGCCCTCCGGGAAGATCACCAGGGTACCGCCGGCATGCACCGCCGCTACGCAGTCGTCGACCAGGCCGGCCCCGTCATCGTTGGCGATGTAGCCGGCCGCCCGCACCGGGCCGCGCATGAACGGGTTGCAGGCCACGGCCCGCTTCACCACGCAATCGGCGTTGGGCAGCAGCGAAATCAGGCAGACCACGTCGATCAGGGTCGGGTGATTGGCCAGAACCAGCAAACCGTCGCGCTGCAGGCGTTCCCCGCCCTCGATCTGGTAGGTCATCACCCCCAGCGCACGCATCAGGCGCAGGTGGCTGGCAAAGGCGACCTGGACCACGCGGCGGGCCCGGCGGCGGCGGACCACCGGGTCGCGCATCAGCAGCAGCACCGGCATCACCAGCACGCCCAGCAGCAGGCCGCCCACGCCAAATGCGGCGAAGCTCAGGCCGGTGCCGAACACCCGCCAGGCATGATCGAGGCGGCGCAGCGCCTCAGCCACGGCGTCCCCAGCGCCAGCGCTGGCCGTGGGCCACATGCTCCAGCGCCGGCGCGCCAGACAGCAGGAAGCGGTGCAGGTCCAGCGCGTGCGGCAGCGTGCCCGGGGCGGTGGCGGTGGCCTCCGGCGCCGCCTCCCATTGCAGCGAGAGCGTCGGCTGGCCCGCTGTCGGCGCGGTCAAACGCCAGCACCAGGCAAAGAACGGGTCGGGTTCGTCGGCAAACGTCGCGTAAATTTCAGGAAGCGGCGACTCATAGACCACCACCCGCACTTCGCGGGCACCATCGGCCAGCAGCCCGGCGGCCTCCAGGCAGGCGGTCTCGACCGTGGCCTGGCCGGCGGCCAGCGCCAGGTAGTTGCCGCGGTGGCCGCGGGCGATCGAGTACAGTGCCGCGATCGCGTTGTGCACCGACAGGCCGAACCCGGTGGGGGACAGGGGCTGATCGCTGGCCAGCGCCCCCAGCAGGTCCATCGAACGGGCCACGTCGCCGTGGCGGCTGGCGAACACCAGCGGCACCCGGCTGTCAGCGCCCTGCCCGTCCTCGCACCAGCAGGCAGCCTGGATCGCCATCCGGCCCAGCCGCTCGATGCGGCGGCGCTGCATCGCCGGGATCTCGGCCAACGCCGGCGTGTCTTCGCCCTGCGGCGGATACGGCGCATCGGCCCAGCCCAGCCACTGGCTACGCTCGCTCAGGCCGGGCGCCCAGGCGGCCCAGTCGACGATGGAGAATTCGATCATTTAGCGATGGTGCTTCAACGGGAGAACGATAGGCACGAGCCATTACGGCGACGCGCGGCGGCCCCCCATTCCTGCAGCCGTGCGTCCGTCCAGGACGTCGCCGGCTGCCCCCCTGGCCGCCGGAAAGGAGCGCACGCTAGCACGTCCTGCGCGGGGTGTGCAGGTTTCACATTCCCGAACGCGGGGGCCGGCACCGGCCGGCCCCGCATTCAAACGATCAGTGGTAACCGGTGTCGGCGTGCACCTTGCCGCGGAACACCCGGTATGACCACGCCGTGTAGCCGAGGATGACCGGCAGCAGAATGACCAGCCCGACCAGGGTGAAGCCCAGCGAGGAGGCCGGCGCGGCGGCCTGCCACAGGGTCATCGACGGCGGCAGCAGGTAGGGCCACATGCCCAGCACCAGGCCAAGGAAGCCGAGCACGAACAGGGCCAGGCTGAGCAGGAACGGCGGCAGGTCGCGGCGCGGATGGGTCGCGCTGCGCCACAGCGCGGCCGCCACCGCCAGGGTCAGCAGCGGGACCGGCGACAGCCACCAGAAGTTGCCGTCGCTGAACCAGCGGTCCATCAACCGCGAATCGAGGAACGGCAGCCAGCTGCTCACCAGGCCCATCGCCGCGATCACCGCCACCACCAGCGGGCGGGTCATCTGCCGCGCCAGCGCCTGCACGCGTCCTTCCGTCTTCAGGATCAGCCAGGTGCTGCCCAGCAGCGCATAGCCGGCCACCAGCGCGGCACCGGTCAGCATCGCGAACGGGCTGAACCAGGCGAACGCGCCGCCCTGGTAGGCACCGTCCACCAGCGGGATGCCCTGCACCAGCGTGCCCAGGATCACGCCCTGGGCGAAGGTGGCCAGCAGCGAACCCAGGCCGAACCCCACGCTCCACAGGCGGCGCGAACGATGTGCCTTGAAGCGGAACTCGAACGCCACGCCGCGGAACACCAGCGCCACCACCAGCAGCAGCACCGGCAGGTACAGCGCCGACAACAGCACCGCATAGGCTTTCGGGAACGCCGCCAGCAGCCCGGCGCCGCCCAGTACCAGCCAGGTCTCGTTGCCGTCCCAGATCGGCGCGGCGGTGTTCATCATCAGGTCCAGCTGCTCCTCGTCCTCGGCGAACGGGGCCAGGATGCCGATACCGAGCACGAAGCCGTCCAGCACCACGTACATCAGCACGCCGAAGCCGATCACCGCGAACCACGCCACCGGCAGCCAGGTCATCAGGTCCATGTCAGCGCTCCTCCAGCGGTTCGTCGGCCGCCGACAGCGGGCGTGCCGGGGTGTGGCTGCCGTGGTCCAGCGACGGCCCATCATCGTGCGGACGCGGTCCGTGGCGCAGGATCTTCACCAGGTACCAGATGCCCCAGCCGAACACGAAGGCGTAGCCAACCACGTACACGCCCAGCGACAACGCCGTCATCCACGCGCTCTGCGGGCCAACCGCATCAGCGGTGCGCAGCACGCCGTACACCACCCACGGCTGGCGCCCCATCTCGGTGACGAACCAACCGGACAGCAGCGCGATGAAGCCACTCGGCAGCATCCAGTTCCATCCGCGCAGCAGCCACGGTGAATCCAGCAGCTTCCTGCGCCACAGCTGGAACGCTGACACCCAGGCCAACAGCAGCATCAGCGTGCCCAGCCCGACCATGATGCGGAAGGCGAAGAACACCGGCGTCACCGGCGGCCGCTCGCTGGCCGGTACCGAGGTCAGCGGGTCGAAGGTGCCGTCCAGGCTGTGGGTGAGGATCACGCTGCCCAGCTTCGGGATGGCCACTTCGAAATCGTTGCGCTCTTCCTTTTCATTGGGCAGCGCGAACACCACCAGCGGCACGCCCTCGCCTTCCTCGGTTTCATGCCAGTGCGCTTCCATCGCCGCGATCTTCATCGGCTGGTGCTTGAGCGTGTTCAGGCCATGCATGTCGCCGACGAAGATCTGCACCGGCACGGTCAGTGCGGCGAACGCCACCGCCGCGATCAGCATTCGCCGCCCCGCTTCCACGTGCGTGCCCCTGCGCAGGTACCACGCACCGACGCCACCAATCACGAAACAGGTGGTGATGAACGAGCCCAGCGCCATGTGCGCCAGGCGGTACGGGAACGAGGGGTTGAACACCACCTGCCACCAGTCCACCGGATGCACGATGCCGTTGACCATCTCGTAGCCGGCAGGCGTATGCAGCCAGCTGTTGGACGACAGGATCCAGAACGTGGAGAACAACGTGCCCAGCGCCACCATGCAGGTGGACAGGAAATGCAGGCGCGGCGAGACCCGGCCCCAGCCGAACATCATCACGCCGAGGAAGCTGGCTTCCAGGAAGAACGCGGTCAGCACCTCGTAGGTCAGCAGCGGGCCGATGACCGTACCGGCCACCTCGCTCAGCCGCGGCCAGTTGGTGCCGAACTGGAAGGCCATGACGATGCCGCTGACCACGCCCATGCCGAACGACACCGCGAAGATCTTCTGCCAGAAGAAATACAGCTCGCGCCACACGGGCAACTTCGTGCGCAGCCAGCGCCATTCGATGAAGGCCAGCCAGCTGGCCGTGCCGATGGTGAAGGCCGGGAACAGCACGTGGAAACTGATGACGAATCCGAACTGGATCCGGGACAACAACAACGCGTCCAAGGGACGCCTCCTGCCTGCGACCGGTGGGATACCGGACCACTTTAGGAGGATTTCGTTAAGGTTGGATGCGACCGGGTGACGCGCTGCTTCACTTTGTCGCAGGGGTCAACCGTTCTGGTAGCTGCCAGCCTTGGTTGGCACACACGCCCAAACGCCGACCCAGGTCGGCATCTGCCAACGGCGACTGGAACGGCCCACCGCCCGGAGGGCGCCTCAGAGCCAGAAATACCAGGCCGCTGCAGCCAGCAGCGCGCCAAACAACAGCACCTGCACCACCACATAGCCCACGCCACCGTCGCGCGACTCAGCGGCAATGCGCTTCTGCAGCGCCTCGCTCACATCCGGCGTTGCTTCCTGCTGCGCCTGCTCGCGCAACGCCTGTGCCAGCACGCGCGCTTCCGCATCGCGAGGATCGGTGGGTGGGTTCACAGCAGCTCTCCGACAGTGGCATGCCGCGTCAGTTCCTGCTTCAGGACCTGGCGCGCGCGGTGCAGGTGGCTCTTGATGGTACCGCGTGCCAGTCCGGTCACCTGCTCGATCTCGGCCAGATCGAAATCCTCCAGGTAATGCAGGCCGACGATCAGGCGCTGCGGCGCGCTCAGCCGTTCCAGTGCCGCGCCGAGCTGGCGCCCGGCCTGCAGCGCCTCGCTCAACTCGGCGGGCCCGGGGCCTTCATCGCCGATCCCCAGTTGCTCCGGCACCTCCACCGCCACCATCCATTGCGCCTCCAGCCGCCGCCGGCGCAGGTGCTGTAGTGCAGTGGTGTAGGCCACCCGCGAAACCCAGGTACGCAACGAAGATTCAAAGCGGAACCGGTGCAGCTGGCGGAACACGGCCAGGAAGGTTTCCTGCAGCAGGTCAGCCACCTGGTCGCGGTCGCCCACCATGCGTCCGATCACATGCGCGCAGGTGCGCTGGTGGGCTTCAACCAGTTGCGCGAAGGCCGACTGCGAGCCATCGATGATGGCCCGCACCAGGGCCTGGTCCGCGTCCAGCGGCTCGGCGGGCGGTGCCGCCGATACTGCATCGTGGCGGCGACGGCCCCGCAGTGCCGACAGTGCTTCGCCGAGCAGGCTCATCTACGGGGCGCCCCCTGTGCCCGTGGCATGCGCCGGCTCAGCCCTTGCGTGCGGCCGGACGGGTGAAGTGCCAGGCCAGCAGCTGGCCCAGGCCGGCACTGCCGACCAGCGCGGCAGCGGCACCGAAGGTCAGGTCACGCGCACCGATGGCCTCCAGCAGGGCCATGGCCAGGGCCAGGCAGACCAGGCTGATGCCCCAGCGCAACGCCCCCTGGCGGCGCCGCTCTTCTTCCAGCACGGCCAGCGAGCGGATCACTTCCTCCGGCACGTGCGGGGCCACCAGCTTGCTGCGCGCGCGCGCATCGGCAATGGCATGGATCGCGTAGGCGATGCAGATGAAGAGGGTGATCGGGATCAGTTCCTGCATGGTCGGGCTCCTGTTCGATGGATGATGCGGGTTCAGGAGAATGGATGCGCGACCACGGCAACCGGTTGCACTAGCTGCCTGCCACCTCGTCGCTGGCGCCGGGCGTGTCCGCCGGGTCCGGGAAATAGGTCTCCACCTGGAAACCCAGCTGCAGGTCCGCCAACAGTCGCAGCAACTGCTGATCCAGCACAAAACCCGCCCATGCGGTCTTTCCAAAGATGCCGACACGCACGCCGATCGAAGCCTCCTCCTGCAGCAGTTCCCCGATCACATCGGCGCGTGCCCGCAGGAGATCGACCAACGCCGGCCAGGCATCCATCAGCCAGCCGTCCTTGCCCCTCTCCAGTACGAACACCACGCGGGTCTCCGCATGCCCGCTGATCAGGCTGCCGTCGCGATCCCGGTATCCGGTTCCGACGTCTCGGGAAAACGCCGGTTCCAGATCCAGCCGGGCGGCAATCCCGGCGCCGGCCTCTGTTGGGTACTGCACGCGCAGCGAGATCCTGTAGTCGTAGCAGTACATATCGGTTCCATCCGAACGGAATGGCCATCATGCCGCACACGCCGTCGCAGCGACCTGGAGGGGGCCATTTTGCCGATTCCGCTGCCATGACCTGTGGCCCCTGCCCCGGGCCCGTGCGGCTGCTACGCTTGCCCGGTTTCCTCTACTGGTGCCGTCCGCCCATGTCCCGAGTGCTGCCCCTGTCCCTCCTGCTGTCGGCCGTGCTGGCCGCACCGGCTGCGCATGCCGCGCCGACACCGATCACCATCGAACAGGCCTTGGCCGACCCGGACTGGATCGGTCCGCCGGTCGAGAAGGCCTGGTGGTCGTGGAACAGCCAGCAGGTGGAGTACCAGCTCAAGCGCAACGGCAGCCCGGTACGCGATACCTTCCGCCAGCCGGTGGCCGGTGGCGTGGCCGCGCAGGTGGCCGATGACCAGCGCGGCACCCTGGACGTGGCCGAGCCGGTCTACGACCGCAGCCGCAGCCGCAGCGCCTTCGTCCGCAATGGCGATGTGTTCGTGCGCGACCTGCGCAGCGGCGCGCTGACCCAGCTCACCCGCAGCAACGAGCGCGCGGGCAACGTGAACTTTGCCGCCGACAACGGCGTGATCTGGCGCGTCGGCCAGAACTGGTTCCACTGGACCGCCGCCAGCGGCGTGCAGCAGGTGGCCAGCCTGAAGGCCGAGAAGGACCCGCGTACGCCACCGAAGGCCGACGTGCTGCGCGACCAGCAGCTGCGCACGCTGGAAACCCTGCGCCGCGACCGCGAGCAGCGCGAGGCATTGAAGGACCAGGACCAGCGCTGGCGCCAGGCCGATCCGACCCGCGCACCGGGCCCGGTCTACCTGGGCGCCGACGTCGAGATCGGTGACAGCGTGCTGTCGCCGGACCTGACCCACCTGATCGTGGTGACCAAGCCGAAGGACTTCGACGACGGCCGCACCAGCAAGATGCCGCTGTACGTGACCGAATCGGGCTACGAGGAAACCGAGGACACCCGCACGCGCGTCGGCCGCAACGGCTTCGAGCCACACACCCTGTGGTACGTGGACGTGCGCACCGGCAAGGCCGAGAAAGTCTCGCTGTCCAGCCTGCCGGGCATCAGCACCGACCCACTGGCCGAGCTGCGCCGCAAGGCCGGCAAGGATGCGCTGAAGGGCGAGCGCAGCGTGCAGGTGATGAGCGACTTCATGGGCGGCGGCATCCGCTGGAGCGCCGACGGCCAGCAAGCCGCGGTGATGCTGCGTGCCAACGACAACAAGGACCGCTGGATCATCAGCGTCAATGCCGCCGACGGCCGCGTGCAGAACCGCCACCGCCTGACCGACAACGCCTGGATCAACTGGGGCTTCAACGATTTCGGCTGGATGGCCGATGGCCGCACGCTGTGGCTGTTGTCCGAGGAATCGGGCTTCTCGCACCTGTACACCCAGGCCGGCACCGCCAAGCCGCAGGCGCTGACCAGCGGCAAGTGGGAAACCTCGGCACCGGTGCCGTCGGCCGATGGCAAGGGCTTCTACTTCCTGTGCAACCAGCAGGCGCCGCATGACTACGAAGTCTGCGCGGTCGACACCGGCAACCGCCAGGTACGCGAGCTGACCAGCCTCAATGGCGTGGAGGATTTCTCGCTGTCGCCGGATGGCCAGCAGCTGCTGGTGCGTTACTCCGGTGCCTACCTGCCGCCGCAGCTGGCGGTGCTGCCCAGCACCGGCGGCCAGGCACGCGTGCTGACCGACACCCGCACCGCCGACTACAAGGCACGCCAGTGGATCCAGCCGAAGCTGGTGGCAGTGCCGTCCAGGCACGGTGCCGGCGTGGTCTGGGCCAAGTACTACGAGCCGGAAAACAAGGAACCGGGGAAGAAGTACCCGATCGTGATGTTCGTGCACGGCGCCGGCTACCTGCAGAACGTGCACCAGCGCTACCCGGCCTACTTCCGCGAGCAGATGTTCCACAACCTGCTGGTGCAGAAGGGCTACATCGTGCTGGACATGGATTACCGCGGCAGCGAGGGCTACGGCCGCGACTGGCGCACGGCCATCTACCGCAACATGGGCCACCCGGAACTGGAAGACTACAAGGACGGCCTGGACTGGCTGGTCGACACCCAGCAGGGCGACCGTGACCACGCCGGCATCTACGGCGGCTCCTACGGCGGCTTCATGACCTTCATGGCGCTGTTCCGTGCACCGGGCACCTTCAAGGCCGGCGCCGCGCTGCGCCCGGTGGTCGACTGGCACAACTACAACCACGGCTACACCAGCAACATCCTCAACACCCCGGACATCGATCCGGAGGCGTACCGCGTGTCCTCGCCGATCGAGTACGCGCAGAACCTGCAGGACAACCTGCTGATCGCCCACGGCATGATGGATGACAACGTGTTCTTCCAGGACTCGGTGAACCTGACCCAGCGCCTGATCGAACTGCACAAGGACAACTGGTCGATCGCACCGTACCCGCTGGAACGCCACGGCTACGTGCGTGCCGATTCCTGGCTGGACCAGTACAAGCGCATCCTCAAGCTGTTCGAGCAGAACCTGAAGTGAGCAACGCCGCGGCCATGATCCGGATCGTGGCCGCGGTCATCCTGGATGACCGCGGCCGGGCGCTGCTGGTGCGCAAGCACGGTGCCCGCCGCTTCATCCAGCCCGGTGGCAAGCCCGAACCCGGCGAAGCACCGCTGCAGGCGCTGGCCCGCGAACTGCACGAGGAACTGGGCGTGCAGCTGTGCACCGGTGCCGCCATCGCACTGGGCACGTTCGAGGACTGGGCAGTGAACGAGCCCGGCCACCGCGTGCAGGCCCAGGCCTGGTGGGTGCAGGTGGACGGTACGCCACAGGCGTGCGCCGAAATTGCCGAACTGGCCTGGGTGCCGCTGCAACCACCGCATGGCCTGCCCTTGGCACCCTTGAGCGAACACCATATCCTGCCGGCGGTCGCCACCCGGGTGACGGCCCGCTGAGCAGGCGGGCGCCGACTGCAAGGACATCGGATGTCAATGTCGATCACGTCGATCCCCTCGCTGCCTTCCCCGGCCTATCACGCTTGGGTGCGTCCTGTCGCACAGGCCTCGTTCTGGCTGTCACTGGTGCTGACAATCTACTTCGTGCTGCAGGGACTGGTGCTGTGGCCGTTGCACAACCTCGCGCTGTGGCGCCTGGTGGAAAGCGAAGTGCAGCACCAGCAGCTGCACAGCCTGATCTGGCTGCTGGCGCACCCGGTAGCCGCATCGATGGTCGTCGCGCTGTTGTGCCTGGCCTCGACCGTATCCAGCTGGGGCCTGCTGCGCGAACGGCGCTGGGGCCTGTGGAGCTTCGTGGTACTGCTGCTGCTGAGTGGCCTGACCAACTTCGCGGCCGCCTGGTGGCTGGACCTGTTCATGGGCGACTTCATTCCGCTGCTGGCCGATGACCCGGCCCTGCTGCAGGAGCTGCAGCTGAAACGCTGGCTGATCACGCTGACCGTGGTCGGCATGTCGTTCGTGCTTCTCGGCCTGCAGGGCTGGCTGGCCTGGCGCCTGCTGCGGCCGGATGTGCGCTCGCGCTTCCGCTGAGCTCTCGCCCCGGCATTTTTGACGCGAACAACCTGCCCGGCTCAGACGCCGTGACCGCAGCACAGGCGTTCCAGCGGGTTTGATTGCGGATCGGTGGCGGTTGGCTATCGTGGCCCGCGTCTTTCTGCCCTGGCTCCAAGATGCTTCCTTTCGCCCCACGCCACCTGATTCCGGCCTTCATTGCCTTGTTGCTGCTGACCTGGGCGCAGCAGGCGGCCGCAACCGGTCTGCCACGCTGTGGCCTATTCGCGGCCGAAGGCGGTGGCAACCAGCTGCGCGTGGATGGGCCTGACCGCGGGGTGGCGAAGAACACGCACATCTCTGATCGGCCCTTCGTTGTCCAAGAGATCGATGGCGAGCTGAGCCTCGTCAACCTCACCTTCGGAGTTACATCTGGACTGAAGGTCCAGCGTGGCGGTCGCGTCCTGCAGCAGGGCAACACGCGCTACCGCCTGATCCAGCCAGCAGCTTGCCTGCCCCCGGTCGAGCACGCGCCAGGCAGCTGCCTGGCAGATGCCCAGCGCTGCCTTGACAGGCATCATCGTGAGCTGAGCCTGCCGGCGCTGGAATCGGCCTGTGCCGAAGGGGTTCCGTTTCTGTGCCAGCGCCTGCCCGATCGCTATCGCGAGGCTGACCAGGCCCCCCGCAGCGATACGCCGACCGAAGCACAGATCGCGGTGATACAGGCCACGATGGAAAAGGAGATGGCCGAGATGGACTTCCCCCGCCAGTGTCGCAAGGATGACCCTGCGGCCGACACCGAGGCCTGCATGGCCATCCTGGAAGAGCGGCCAGAGCTGGTCGAGGCCGTCGCCACTGCCATCCGCACCGCCTCGATGGCGGCCAAGATGGTTGAAGTGTTCTCGCCTGCAGCCAAGCCTGCGCTGTCCGACGCGCGATTGCAGCGCCTGCAGGACCTATGCACCCAGGTGGGTGAAAGTGACTTCTGCATGGAGGTTGCCACCCTGCAGTGGACCGCCGGCAATCTGCAGGACGGCAGGGCGGCGTTGCAGATGGCCTGCGAAGGCGGCAACGAGACGTCCTGCCGGCAGGCGGCTGCACTGCGGGCGCTGGATGGGGAGCTGTTGCCGCAGGCCGCCAGCGCCGTGCCCTGTGGCCACTACGTGGCCTCCGGCGGGCTGTTGGACGAACTGACATTCGGCGATGGTGGACTGGTGGAGGTGGGCTACGGTTCGCGGGTGCGTGCACGCGTGCAGGACGGCCAAATCCGCATGCGCCACGAGCTGGGGGGTGACTACGTGCTGCAACCGTTGGCCAACGGTGACCTGCTGGGGCTGGACGATTCGATGCGTTTTGAGCGCTTCCAGCGACAGCCGGGAAGTGCCCAGTGCAGCGCACCGCTGGTGTTCGACGAAATCCCGTTCCCGCAGGATTGCCCACGCGCGTCGGTCGACGGCGAAGCAGAAGCCTGCTGCGCGGCCGGCAGGATGCAGGGCTGCAATGTGCTGGGCAGCCGCGCCGCGCTGGGCGGGAAGTGGGTCGAGGCCAGCCAGCACTACCAGAAGGTGTGCCAGGCCGGCATCCGCGAAGGCTGTGAAAACCTGGCCAGCGTGATGGAGAACAGCAGCAGTGTGGACGTCCGCCCCATGCTTGAGGCCGTCTGCGAGGCCGAGGGCAGTGGCCGCCACGTGGCATGTGACGTGCTGGCGACGCGCAACTGGAGCTTGCTGGGTTTCGGCCAGGCGTTGCAACGTGCTGTCCAGGAGCAGTCGGCGGACGAGGATCAGACCGGACCGGCGCCACGCACCCCCAACCACAAGCAGTAAGGGGCTTGCCTACCCGGGCCCTGCGGTAAAGTAGCGCCATGAACGAATTCGAGCGCGTGCGCACCTACCTCACCGACCTGCAGGACCGCATCTGTGCCGCGATCGAGGCCGTCGATGGCCAGGCCCGCTTCCAGGAAGACCTGTGGCAGCGGGCCGAGGGCGGTGGCGGGCGTACCCGCGTGCTGCGCGACGGCGCGGTGTTCGAGCAGGCCGGCATCGGCTTCTCCGACGTGGCCGGCAGCCGCCTGCCGCCGTCGGCCTCGGCCAACCGCCCGGAACTGGCCGGCGCCTCCTGGCGCGCCACCGGCGTGTCGCTGGTGTTCCACCCGCTCAATCCCTACGTGCCGACCACCCATGCCAACGTGCGCTTCTTCCAGGCGCAGCGCGACGGCGAAGTGGTGGCCAGCTGGTTCGGCGGCGGCTTCGACCTGACTCCGTTCTACCCGTTCGACGAGGACGTGCAGCATTGGCACCGGGTCGCACGCAACCTGTGCACGCCGTTCGGCGACGAGCGCTATGCCGCGCACAAGCGCTGGTGCGATGAATACTTCTTCCTGCGCCACCGCAATGAAACGCGCGGCGTCGGCGGCCTGTTCTTCGATGACCTGCACGGCGATTTCGAGCGCGATTTCGCTTATCTGCGTGCGGTCGGTGATGGCTTCCTCGACGCCTACCTGCCGATCGTGCAGCAGCGCAAGGACGCCGCATATGGCGAGCGCGAACGCGAGTTCCAGCTGTACCGCCGCGGCCGCTACGTGGAGTTCAACCTGGTCTACGACCGCGGCACCCTGTTCGGGCTGCAGAGCGGTGGCCGCAGCGAAAGCATCCTGATGAGCCTGCCGCCGCGGGTGCGCTGGGAGTACGGCTTCACCCCGGAAGCGGGCAGCGCCGAGGCGCGCCTGGCCGACTACCTGGTGCCACGCGACTGGCTCTGATCGTCCGGCGCCACGCCTGATCCGTGGCGCCTTCTCACGCCTGTGGTGCGCCCCGCGCCGGACAGGCCCTGCACTGCCTCCTTCAAGGATGACCCCATGCCTGCTGCTGTTCCCTTCCGCCCCCGCGCCGCGGGCTGGCGCTCCCTGCTGTTGCTTGCATTGGCCTCGGCCAGCCTGCCGGCCGCCGCGCAATCGATGGCCTGCGGCACCTACAAGGACGTCGACGGCAACACCACGCTGACCATCGAAAGTGAAGGGCATGGTTTCCTGTCCGGCCCCTACCAGGCCACCGAGCAGCTGCGCATCGCTCGCCAGGAGGACGTGCTCGGCACCGGCAACCTGTCCACCGGCCGCCTGGAAAACTGGTACTTCTCGGACAACGATCGCACGATCAGCACCCCCTATCGCGAATTCACCCGCGAGCACGCTGCCACCTGCAGGACGATGCCGGAGCCCATCGAGGGCGGCTGCGTGATGAACACCTCCGAGTGCCTGGAGGCATTGCCGGAAGCCGAACCGCTGAAGCTGCATGCCTGGTGCGCCGAAGGCGTGGGCGCGGCCTGCATGCAGCTGCTGGAGACCTACCAGCGGCAGGCCAAGGACGCAGCGCCGGCGCCTGCACGTTCCGAGCCGCCGATGCCGGAGATCTGCAAGGAGGATTCGGCGTCGTTCAATGCCGAGGGCTGCAGGGCGATCGCCGAGGTGGTCGGCGCCGAGATGATGGGCAAGGCCGTGCTCGGCCTGCAGCATTCGAACGACCCTGCCTTGCCGACCGCGCAGCTCGATGAACTGGCCGCACTGTGCCGGCGGCAGCACGGCGAGGCGTTCTGTGCCGACGTTGCCGAGGCGCTGTGGAGTGGTGGGCGCCTGTTGCAGGCCCATGAGGCGCTGCAGCTGTCGTGCGCCCAGCGCGCGGAGGGCGTGGCCTGCGGCCGCGCCGAGGCGCTTGCCCGACTGGCCTCGGTACCGGCCGCTGCACTGGCCCCGGTGCCGGCTTCCGCGCTGCCCTGTGGGAGCTATGAAGCGGAGTACGGCGTGCTCTCGCAGCTGCGCTTCCTCGATGGTGGCCTGGTGGAAGCCGGGGGCCGCGACCAGCGCCTGCGCGCGAGCCTGCAGGACGGGCGCATCCTCATCCATCGCGACGTCGGCAGCGACTTCGTACTGCAGCCGCTGAAGAACGGAAACCTGGCCAGCGTCGACGGCGGCAACCGCTTCGCCTACTACGAGCGCAAGCCGGGCTCAGGCAATGCCAGCTGCGCACCGCCGGTGGCCTTCGTGGAGATCCCCCTGCCGCTGGACTGCCCGACCCTGGACCGCAAGGACGGCGCCAAGGCCTGCTGCACCGATGGCAAGCTGCTGGGCTGCAAGGTTGCCGGCGAGGCACTGTTCAAAAACGAACAATGGGCCGCATCGCGGTCCTACTTCCAGACGCTGTGCAGCGCGGGTGTGCGCGAAGGTTGCCTGGCAATGGCCGCGGTGTATGCACATACCGCGGATCCGAAGATTCCGCAGGCGATGGCTGCGATCTGCGCGAAGGACGGCAAGGGCACCCACGTCGCCTGCGATGTGGACGCGACGCGCAACTGGCCGGCGCTGAAGGCGGAAGCCGCTCCCTGAGGCCAGGCACCTGTTGAGCCGGGCATGGGCCCGGCGCTACGAGGTCAGGTGCTCTTCCGCGCGATGATCGTGATGTGCCCGGTCGTCTCCAGCAGGGCGATCTGCACGTCCTCGATCCGCAGGCCGCCCTGTTGGCGCAGCGCGGCATCGAAATCGGCCCGGCTGATCAGTTCGCGGCGGAGAACGCCCTCCAACAGCCGGCCATCACGCGCGATCACGGTGGGCTCTCCTTCGATCATCCGCTCCATGCGCCGATTCCGGGTGGTCAACCAGCCCACCCCGTAGTTCAGCACGATCAGGGTGGCCGCCAGCAGCAGGCCACCGCCCAGCGAGGTGTCGGTGCCCAGCAGCGCGTTCTGCACCGCGTTGCCCAGCAGCACGATCAGCAGCACGTCGAAGGGCGTGATCTGCCCCAGAGCCCGCTTGCCGCCCAGCCGGACCATGCCCAGCACCACGACATAGACCACCACCGCGCGCAGGATGAATTCCCACCACGGCATGGCCAGGGCGAACAGGTCGGGCATGGTCTTCCCCTGCGGAACGGTGGCCCAGCCTAGCACCCGGGGTCGAGATGTTCCGGCGGCACAAATAAAAAGCCCCGCTGACCAGGGGGAGGTCAACGGGGCCGGGGAACGGGCACTTGGGGAGGAGTCCCCGTTCCGAGATCTGCTCCAGGGGATGGGAGAGATCCACAACAGGCGTTGCGCCTGTCGGGAGTTATAGAAGCACTTCGAACACTAACGGTTCGTGAAGGGGCCCCATTTAATGAATTTCAATAGGGGCAACATTCATGGTCGAGTCAGAAACACCCGACTCATGAACAAATTCACGTCGTTTTCGGCCTGAAACACCGTCAGTGCGCTTCGTCCCAGTTGTTGCCGACGCCCGTGTCGACCACCAGTGGCACCCGCAGTTTGGCCGCTTGCGACATGCGCTCCACCACCTGCAAACGCAGGTCCTCGACGAAACTGCTTTCGGTTTCGAACACCAGTTCATCGTGCACCTGCAGGATCATCCGTGCCGGCGCCCCGTTGTCACGCAGCCACTGGTCCACATCCACCATCGCGCGCTTGATGATGTCGGCGGCAGTGCCCTGCATCGGCGCGTTGATCGCCGCGCGTTCAGCACCGGCACGCAGGCCCTGGTTGCGGGCGTGGATGTCGTTCAGGTACAGGCGACGGCCGAACAGGGTTTCCACGTAGCCCTGGTCACGGGCCTGCTGGCGCATCCGCTCCATGAAGTCGCGCACGCCCGGGTAGCGGCTGAAGTACAGCGCCACGTAGTCCTGCGCCTGGCCACGGTCGATGCCCAGGTTGCGGGCCAGGCCGAAGGCGCTCATGCCGTACATCAGGCCGAAGTTGATGGCCTTGGCGGCACGACGCTCGTTCGGGGTCACCTCCTCCAGCGTGCGCCCGAACACCTCGGCGGCGGTGGCACGGTGTACGTCGGCGCCCTGCTCGAAGGCACGCACCAGGCCCGGGTCCTCGGACAGGTGGGCCATGATCCGCAGTTCGATCTGCGAATAGTCGGCCGCCAGCAGCTGGAAGCCTTCCGGGGCGATGAACGCGCGGCGGATGCGGCGGCCGTCCTCGGTGCGGATCGGGATGTTCTGCAGGTTCGGGTCCGACGAGGACAGGCGGCCGGTGGCGGCACCGGACTGGTGGTAGCTGGTATGCACCCGGCCGGTGTCCGGGTTGACCATCTCCGGCAGCTTGTCGGTGTAGGTGCTGCGCAGCTTGGCCAACCCGCGGTAGTCCAGGATCACCCGCGGCAACTCATGCTGGTCGGCAATCGCCTCCAGCGCCTCTTCATTGGTGCTGGGCTGGCCCTTCGGGGTCTTCACCACCGCCGGCAGCTTCAGCTCGTCGAACAGCACCGCCTGCAGCTGCTTGGGCGAATCCAGGTTGAAGCTGCGGCCGGCCAGCTCGGTGGCCTTCTGCTGCGCGGCCAGCATGCGCGAGGACAGGTCCTGGCTCTGCCGGCGCAGTTCGTCGGTGTCGATCCGCACGCCATTGGCTTCAATGCTGGCCAGCACCGGCACCAGCGGCATCTCGATGTTGCGGTACACGCTGTCCAGCGCCGGCTCGGCCAGCAGCTGCGGCTGCAATGCGTGGTGCAGGCGCAGGGTGATGTCGGCGTCCTCGGCGGCGTAGCGGCTGGCTTCGTCGATGCCCACCTGCGAGAACGGGATCTGCTTGGCGCCCTTGCCGGCCACGTCCTCGAACTTGATGGTGCTGTAGCCCAGGTAACGCAGCGCCAGCGAATCCATGTCGTGGCGGGTGGCGGTGGAATTGAGCACGAAGCTCTCGAGCATGGTGTCGTCGTGGTAGCCCTGCATCGCCACGCCGTGGCGGCGCAGCACATGCAGGTCGTACTTGCCATGCTGGCCCAGCTTCTTCTTCGCCGGGTCCTGCAGCGCCGGGCGCAGTGCGTCCAGCACCTGCTGCATGGGCAGCTGGGCCGGCGCACCCGGGTAATCGTGGCCGACCGGAATGTACGCCGCCCTGCCCGGCTCGACGGCCAGGCTGATGCCCACCAGGCGCGCGCGCATCGCGTCCAGCGCATCGGTCTCGGTATCGAAGCTGATCAGTTCGGCCTGCTGCAGGCGTTCGACCCAGGCCTGCAGCTGCTCGGCGGTCAGCACGGTCTCGTACTCACCCGGCGCGGACAGTGCCGGATCCAGCGTGCCAGCGGCGGGCGCCTCGACGCTGCCACGGGCGAAGCCAGCGGCGGTGCCGCGCAGGCTCGGGGTCGTCTCGCTGGCGGCCACCGGTGCCGGCACCGGCGCGCCCAGCTCCTTCAGCGCCTGGGTGAAGCCATAGCGCGTATACAGCTCGGTCAGCGCCGGCACATCCTGCTCGCGCAGGGCCAGCGTGGTCGGGCTGGCGTCCAGCTGCACGTCGGTACGGATGGTCACCAGCTCGCGGTTCAGCGGCAGCCGCTCCAGTGCGGCACGCAGGTTCTCGCCGATCTTGCCCTTCATGGCCGGCGCGGCCGCCATCACGCCGTCCAGGTGCTGGTACTCGGCCAGCCACTTGGCGGCGGTCTTCGGCCCGCACTTCTCCACGCCCGGCACGTTGTCGACCGCGTCGCCCATCAGCGCCAGCAGGTCGATGATCTGGTCGGCGCGCACGCCGAACTTCTCCATCACCGCCGCATCCGAATCCATGCGGCTGCCGGTCATGGTGTTGACCAGTTCGATGCCCGGGCGCACCAGCTGGGCGAAGTCCTTGTCGCCGGTGGAAATGGTCACCTTCAGGTCCTGCGCCAGGCCCTGAAGGGCCAGCGTGCCGATCACATCGTCGGCTTCCACGCCGGGGACGCGCAGGATGCTGATGCCCAGCGCTTCGACGATGCGGCACATCGGCTCGACCTGGCTGCGCAGCTCATCGGGCATCGGCGGGCGGTTGGCCTTGTACTGCTCGTACAGATCGTCGCGGAAGGTCTTGCCCGGCGCGTCGACCACGAACGCGACGTAGGCCGGGCGCTCCTTCAGCGTCGAACGCAGCATGTTGACCACGCCGAACAGCGCGCCGGTGGGTTCACCCTGTGCATTGGACAGGGGCGGCAGCGCGTGGAACGCGCGGTACAGGTAACTGGACCCGTCGATCAGGACTAATCTGCTCATGTGCCGATTCTACGCGCCCGTGCCTGCACCGCGGCGACACGGCCCGTACACCGCGATGGGGCATAATCAGGGCTCTTTCCAGGCAAAGGCCCCGCCGATGAAGACCCTGATGCTGGCTTCCCTGCTCCTGCTCGCTGGCTGCGCCAGCATGGGTGGCGCGGGCGCTCCCCCGGTGGACGTCAAGGGCGCGGATGTATCCAAGCGCACCATGGACAACGGTGACACCATCGAGGAATACCGCGTGTCCGGCCAGCTGCGCATGGTCAAGGTGACCCCGTCGCGCGGTGCCCCGTTCTACATGTACGACAAGAACGGCGACGGCCGCATGGACAACGACAAGGACGGCGTGTCGCCGGTCTACTGGAAGCTGTACAGCTGGTGAGGTGACCGGGGTTGTGACCGGGGTCGGATCCCTTTCCACAGGAAAGGGCTCTGACCCCCTCGAAGCCACCGGCACGGCCCCGATCCCCCCACAAAAAAACAACGCCGGCGCGCATCCTGCGGCCGGCGTCGGGTCCCCTCCCCGGGAACGCTTGAATCAGCGGGTATGGATCAGCGGATGACCAGCACCGGCAGCGTGCTGCGTGCCAACACTTCGGCGGTCTGGCTGCCCAGCAGTACACGGGTCACGCCACGGCGGCCGTGCGAGGTCATCACGATCAGGTCGCTGTTGCGCTCGCCGGCGGTCTCGATGATGCCGTCGGCCGCATAGCGGTCCAGCACGTGCACCGGGTTGGCGGTGATGCCCTGCTCGGCGGCCTTGGCCAGCGCCGGCTGCAGCACCTTCTGCGCGCCTTCCTCGCGGTCGGCCTTGTATTCGGGGCTGTTCATGTAGCCCACGCTCCAGCCCATGGCGTCGTACATGCCGACGGCCCACGGCTCGGAAACAGTGACGATATCGACCTCGGCGTTAAGGTCCTTGGCCAGCTCCAAGCCCTTGGCCAGGCCCTTGTCGGCCAGTTCGGACCCGTCAGTGGCAATCAGGATGCGCTTGTACATGGTGGGGCTCCGTGGCGGTCTGCCAGATGGGAACGACACCATTGCACACCGGATGTGGAGGCGGCGCCTTGAGCAGGATCAATCCGGCGCCGCGCAGCGGCGTGTGCGCACCGTCACGTGGTCCGGGGGACAGGCTCGGCCCGCCCTCTTCTGTAGAGCCGAGCCCGTGCTCGGCTGCTTCTGGCGGGAAGAGCAGCCGAACATGGGCTATGCCGGTCGTCCTGACCGGCACCCTTCGGGCCGTCGCAAGCGACGTTGGCAGCGGCTCCTGCCGCTACCTTCGGCTCTACAACAACGTCGCTCAGGCGATCTGCACGATGCGCGCGTTCTGGCACAGCGGGTAGCTGGCCACGAACTCGTCAATCGCATCGCGCATCGCCTCGAACGATTGGCCGTACATGTACAGCGCGGTCTCGGTCGGGCCCTGCCACCAGCTGCAGATCTCGCCCAGGCCGTCGATGTTCCCGGACAGCTGCTCGAACACGTGGTTGGAATCGCACTGCTCGTAGACCTCGTCCGGCAGGTTCAGGCCATCCAGGTAGATGCCCAGGCCTTCGGTCACGCCGAAGCTGCGATCGGCCTCGCCTGCGCCCTGTATCTGCGAACCCTTCGGTGCACCCAGCTGCTCCAGCAGGTCGATCAGCTTCGGCACGCCCGCGGCATCGACCAGTGCCACTTCGATATCGCCGTATTCGACCTCACCCAGGTCGGACATCGCGGTGCCGCCGCCGGTCAGCTCGCCCACCTGGGCCGCCTGCAGCAGCGCGTCGAGCGGATCCTCGAACAGTTCGTGGCGGTGCTCCGGCTGCAGCCGGGCGTTCAACTTCACGGTGACGTGCAGCGTGGGTTCGGTCATGGGGGCGTTCCTGGAAGAAGTGCCACCTATTGTAGAGCCGAGCCCATGCTCGGCTGCTTCTGGCCGGAAAAGCAGCCGAGCATGGGCTCGGCTCTACAACAGCCTGTCAACGCAGGAACGGCGTGACCTTGCGCTTCAGCAGTTCCACCAGCACCGGGTCCATGTACTCGTAGTCATCCGGAATATCCAGGCAGATCACCCGCTTGCCGTTCAACCAGGCCTTGTAGCGGCTGGACAGCCGGTTGCGGTGGGCGCGCTCCATCACGAACACGATATCGGCCCACTGCAGCAGCTCGGGGCTGAGCACTTCCTCGGCGTCGGCCAGCAGCCCGGCCGAGGCGGTCTCGATGCCCGGCCAATCGGCGAATACCTGCTCGGCCGTCGGGCTGCGCAGGCGGTTCTGGCTGCAGAGGAAGAGCACGTTGCGGGTCATGAGCGCAGCCTAATCGGGGCCGGATCCCTTTTCCAACGGAAAAGGCTCCGGCCCCAACCACGTGCATTCGGCGATGGGGTCAGAGCCCTCCCTTCGGGAGGGATCTGACCCCTGAACGGTGATCAGATCACCGTCAGGTTGGCGTAGGCCATCACCAGCCACTTGCTGCCGGCATCAGCAAACTCGACCTGCACGCGGGCGTGCGCGCCGCTGCCTTCATAGTCGGTCACCATGCCTTCGCCGAACTTGGGATGGGTGACCAGCGCGCCGAGCTTGACTGGCGGCGCCTCGATCGAGGCATGGCCCATCACCCGGCTGGCGCCCATCGAGGCCGGCCGCGAGACCTGCACCTTCGGGCGCACTTCGTGCAGCAGCTCGCGCGGAATCTCGCGCAGGAAGCGCGACGGCAGGCTGTAGTTGTCCTGGCCGTGGATGCGGCGCGACTCGGCGTAGCTCAGCACCAGCTTCTGGCGCGCGCGGGTGATGCCGACGTAGGCCAGGCGGCGCTCTTCCTCCAGCCGCCCGCTTTCTTCCAGCGAACGTGCGCTGGGGAACAGGCCGTCTTCCATGCCCGCCAGGAACACCAGCGGGAATTCCAGGCCCTTGGCCGAATGCAGGGTCATCAACTGCACACCGTCCTCGCCGGCCTGCGCCTGGCCTTCACCGGCCTCCAGCGCGGCATAGGCCAGGAACGCGACCAGCTCGTCCATGTCCTCGCCCACTTCCTCGATGTCGTCGGCGCGGCGCACGAAGCGCGAGGCGACCGAGACCAGTTCGTCGAGGTTGTCGGTGCGCGATTCCGAATCCAGCGAATTGCGGCTTTCCTTGCTCCAGTGCTCGCGCAGCTGCGAGCGGGCCAGCACGTGGTCCACGCGCTCGGCCAGGGTCATGTGCACGGTCTGCGCCTGCAGCTCGTTGACCAGCCCCAGGAAGCCGGCCAGCGCATTGCGCGCGCGCGCGGCCAGCGCGTTGCCTTGGGTGACCAGCATCGTTGCTTCCCACAGCGAGATGCCCTGCGCGCGCGCCTCTCGGCGCACTTCGTCCAGCGTGCGGTCGCCGATGCCCCGGGTGGGCGTGTTGACCGCGCGCTCGAAGGCGGCGTCATCGTTGCGGTTGGACAGCAGGCGCAGGTAGGCCAGCGCGTCCTTGATTTCGGCCCGTTCGAAGAAGCGCATGCCGCCATACACGCGGTACGGCACCTGCTCGCTCAGCAGCGCTTCTTCCAGCGCGCGCGACTGCGCGTTGCTGCGGTAGAGCACGGCCACTTCGGTGTAGCTGCCACCGTCGCGCACCCACTGGCGGGCACGCTCGACGATGTAGCGTGCCTCGTCCATCTCGTTGTACGCGGCGTACAGGTCGATCGGCTCGCCGTCACCGCTGTCGGTCCACAACTGCTTGCCGATGCGGTCGGGGTTGTGCGCGATCACCGCGTTGGCCGCGCCGAGGATGTTGGCGGTGGAGCGGTAGTTCTGCTCCAGGCGGATGGTCTGCGCGCCCGGAAAATCGCGCAGGAAGCCCTGCACGTTCTCGACCTTGGCACCACGCCAGCCGTAGATGGCCTGGTCGTCGTCGCCGACCACGAACACGTGGCCGGAATCACCGGCCAGCACGCGCACGAAGGCGTACTGGATGGCATTGGTGTCCTGGAACTCGTCCACCAGGATCTCGCGGAAGCGGGCGCGGTAGTGCGACAGCAGCGCCGGGTTGTCGCGCAGCAGTTCATGCGCGCGCAGCAGCAGCTCGGCGAAGTCGACCAGGCCGGCGCGGTCGCAGCGCGCCTGGTACTCGATGTAGGCCTGGCGCATGGTTTCCAGCCACGCGTCGTGCGGTTCGGGCTGGATGTGCTGCGGGCGGCGGCCCTCGTCCTTCTGCGCGTTGATCCACCACGCGATCTGCTTGGGCGGGTACTTGCCGTCGTCCAGCTCCAGCGCCTGCACCACGCGCTTGACCAGCCGCAGCTGGTCGTCCGAATCCATCACCTGGAAGCCTTCGGGCAGCTTCGCGTCCTGCCAGTGCAGGCGCAGCAGGCGGTTGGCCAGACCGTGGAAGGTACCGATCCACATGCCACGGCTGCCATGGGGCAGCTGGGCATCGATGCGGTGGCGCATTTCGCCAGCCGCCTTGTTGGTGAAGGTCACCGCGAAAATGCCGTGGGTCGGCACGCCATCGACTTCATGCAGCCAGGCGATGCGGTGGGTGAGTACGCGGGTCTTGCCGGAACCGGCACCGGCCAGCACCAGGTGGTGACCGGGGGGAGCGGAGACGGCTTCGCGCTGGGCCGGGTTCAGGCCATCAAGCAGGTGGGAGACATCCATGCCCCCATTTTACGGCATCGCCGTCGCGGCTCCTGCGACCACCTGGGTGGCCAGTGCCTGTGCCTGCTGACGCAGTTCAGGCACCGCCAGGCTTTCCCACAGGCTGCCGATGCGCAGGCTGCCGAGCACGCCCAGCCGCGCCTGCGGCTGGCCACCGGCGGCACGCAGGCGGTCGCCCGGCACCGTGCTGTCCAGACCCAGCCCGTGCGGGCCGGGGCGGGCCAGGCCATCGCTCTGCAGCTGTTGCAGCAAGGGATTGCGCAGCGCGCTGGCGCGGGTTTCCACGCCGGTGGCGTTGATCACGCCGCCGATCGTCCAGTGCTGTTCATTGCCAGACGGAGCGCGGCCAGAAAGCCGCAGCGCTTCGCCTTCGCGGCCGACGCGTTGCAGGCGGGACCGGTGAATACGCAGTTGGCCGCTTTCGATCAGCGCCTGCAGCTGTGCGTCGACCTCTTCGGCGATGCGGTGGCGATGCACGTCCCAGTAGCGCACCACATGGCGCAGGAAGCGGCGCTGGTCGGCCGCGTCGAGGCTGCACCACAGTGCCTGCCCGTGCGGACGAATGCGGTCCATCACCCCCTGCCACGGCAGACCATCGGCCTGCGCCTGGCGCGCGAACCCGCGCAACGCGCGCAGGCGCTGGCGCAGGCTCATCGGCAGCAGCGCAGCCGGGTCGAACGAGGGCAGGCCGCCATGCGCATGCGGCAACGGCAGCAGCCCATGGCGCGAGATCACGTGCAGCGGGCCGGTGTGGCCGGCAGCGACCAATGCCAGCACGGTGTCAGCCATGCTCAGGCCGGAGCCGACGATGGCCACGGCCTGCTCACCGGCCAGGGTGCGTATGCCGTCGTAGTCCCAGGCCTCGATCACGTCATCGGCGGGCAGTGCCTCGGCACCGGCTACCGGCAGCGGCCGCATGCTGTTGCCGGTGGCGAGCACTGCCTGTGCGGCGTGCAGCGTCTGGCCATCGCCGAGTGCCAGCTGGTAGCCGTGGTCATCCGGCTGCAGGCCCAGTACCGGCTGCGCGATCACCTGCAGCTGTGCCGGGCTGGCCGCGGCGGCCTCCTGCAGGCGCCGCTGCAGGTACGCTGCAAAGTAGTGGCGGCACACGTAACGCTCGCCCAGCACCTCGCGCGCCTCGCCCGGGTAGGCGTTGGCGGCCATCAGGTAGTCGAGGAAATCGCCGGGCTGGTCGGCAAACGCACTCATCTTCGCCGCCGGCACGTTCAGCAGGTGCTCCGGCCACGGCGTGGCATAGGCGATGCCCTGCGCCAGCTGCGAAGCCGGTTCGAAGATGGCCAGCGCCAGCGGCGCCTGGGCCTGGCGCAACACCTGGATCGCCACCAGCACCCCGGCCGCACCACCACCGATGATTGCCAGGTCCAGTTCGCCATTACGCGGTGAATCAGTCATGCGCCGATTGTAGGCCATCGGCGATGACGGGCCGGATTGCCGAAGCGGGCGGTTGCCGCCGTTTCACATCAACGCATCGGCCAGCCGTGCGATGCCTTCGCGGCTGCGCCGCCACGTGGGACGGCTGCGCCACTGCTGCAGGTCCAGCTGCCGCGACTCGCGCAGGTAGCCATCCTCGATCGCGCACAGCTGCTGCACCAGCGCGCGGTCGTAGCAGACCAGGCCGATTTCGGCATTCAGCGCGAACGAGCGGATGTCCATGTTGATCGAGCCGAGCACGGCGATGTCCTCGTCCACGCTCATGTGCTTGGCATGCAGGAACTGCGGCTCGTACAGCGCGATGCGCACGCCACAGCGCAGCAGCTCGTCGTAGTAGGCCTCCTGCGCCCACGACGTCAGCCGCTGGTTGTTGCTGGCCGAGAGGATCAGCTGCACCTGCACGCCGGACAAGGCCGCAATGCGCAAGGCGCTGAGCGTGGCTTCGTCGGGCACGAAATACGGGGTGACCATCACCAGCCGGCGCCGCGCCAGGTGGATCAGCGCCGCCACCGCATCGCGTGCGTTGCTGTAGGGATAGGCGGGGCCGCTGGGCAGCAACTGGGTGGCGATGTCGTCGCTGCACTCGGGCACATCGGCGATCACGTCCAGGCGCTGGCCGGTTTCCATGTACCAGTCGCTGGCGAACACCGCTTCCAGATGCGCCACCGCCGGGCCGCGCACGCGCGCCACCAGCTCGCGGTTCGGGTGGCCAGGCACGAACTGCGGGCCGGCCAGGTTCTGCGAACCGACATAGGCCACTTCGTTGTCGATCACCGCGATCTTGCGATGGTTGCGCAGGTCCATGCGCCCGCTGCGGCGCCAGCGCAGGCCACCGGGCAGCATCGCGCGCACTTCGATGTCGCGCGCCTGCAGGCGCTTGCGATAGGCACGCAGGCCGCGCTTGGCGCCCACCGCGTCGAGCAGCACGCGGCACTGCACGCCACGTGCAGCCGCACGCTGCAGGGCCTCGACGATCGCCTCGCCCACCGCGTCGTCGAACATCAGGTAGTACAGCAGGTGCACGCGGTCTTCGGCTTGGTCGATGTCGGCGATCAGCGTGTGCAGTGATTCGTCGTAGTCGGTCAGCAGATCGACGGCGTTGCCGTGCACCGGCATGAAGTCGCCCTGGCGCTGCACCAGCGGCACGATCTCGGCGCTGGCGGTGTCCGGCTGCGGTGTCCAGCGCAGGCGATGCTGCAGCGCCTGTTCCTCGCGGATGACCTGCGAGGCCTCGGCCTGGCGGCGGATGCGCTCGCGCGACAGCCATGGGTGGCCGAACAGCAGGTACAGCGGCAGGCCCAGCAGCGGCACGAAGCCGACCAGCAGCAGCCAGCTGCGCGCCGCCCCCGGCGTGGTGCGGGTGGGGATCCAGCACAGTGCAACCAGCCGGATCAGCCAGTCGATCAGCAGCAGGTACGAACCCAGCAACCACTCGAACAGCATCGTGTCGCCCGTCGGGAGGTGATGGGCCATTCTGCCCACCGGCCCTTGTGGAGTCGAGCCGCGCTCGACGGCCTTCCGGTCCGACCGCACAGCAGCCGAGCGTGGGCTCGGCTCTACAGGATGGCTCAATGCCGCACCGGCACCTCGCACAGCTGCCGCACCGTGTCGGCATGGCGGCGGCCGTTGAGCGCCATGCAGGCGATCGCCTGTGCGGCCCGCTCCAGCTGCGCCTCCGGCAGCGGCGACGGCGCGCCGTTGGCCAGTGCCAGATGGTGGTCGCACAGCAGCAGCGCCATGCCCTCGATGCCTTGCAGCATGCGCTGCAGGCGCAGCCAGCCCAGTTCCAGGTCCTGCCGGTGTGATGGGGTGTTCATGCAACCTCCTTCAACGGATCTGGCCACCGTGAAGGTGGCGGACGATGCGTGGTTGCAATACCGGGAACGGTAGCCACCAAACCGGCGGGCGCGAGGCCCCCACGCACCGTCCGCCATAGAGGCAGATGGGTCGCCCGCCGTCGGCGGAGCTTTCCGGCAACGGCGGGCGAGTTTACTGGCTACCGATTCGACGGGATTGCAAGCCCGACCACTGCAACCGCAGCGGCCAGCCATCATGGGCACGGCGGGGCCCGTCGTTCCAATCGATTTGAACCGTGCGAGGCGCCGGAACCGGTAGGAACAATCACTTATCGCATTCGGCCCTTCGCTCCAGGCATGGCGCCATTGGCGACAGCGTGCGCAGGGAGTGCGGCAGTGCCGACCAAGGTCGGCCGCTACCGAAGTCTGCACGCCAGGCATGAAAAAACCCGCCACAAGGGCGGGTTTCTTCGCGGGGACCAGCAATCCGTGCGGATTACTTGATCTTGCCTTCCTTGTACAGGACGTGCTTGCGCACGACCGGATCGTACTTCAGGAATTCCATCTTCCCCGGGGTGTTCTTCTTGTTCTTGTCGGTCGTGTAGAAGTGGCCGGTACCGGCCGAGGAAATCATACGGACCTTATCGCGCTTGCCTGCCATGATGCTTTACTCCTCAGACCTTTTCGCCGCGCGCACGCAGCTCAGCCAGAACGGAATCGATGCCGTTCTTGTCGATGGTGCGCAGTGCATGCGCGGAAACACGAAGCTTGACCCAGCGGTTCTCGCTGGCCACCCAGAAACGGCGCTCGTGCAGATTCGGCAGGAAACGACGACGGGTCTTGTTGTTGGCGTGCGAGACGTTGTTACCCGTCTGCACTCGCTTGCCGGAAACCTGGCATACGCGGGACATTGCGCACCTCGATAGTAGTAGTTGTCAGCCCGTAGCCCGGGCGACGGCGGCCTCGATGGTTGCCCACCACACGTCAAGAGAATCAAAGGGTTACGCTGGCGTTGGGCGGCCGGGGACGTGCTCCCGGGGGCGCCGCCCGGTAGAAAACCGGACACAGCGAGCCGCGCATTATGCACGGGTTCAAGCACTTGCGCAAGTTACCCACAGGCGGGGACTGGACCGGCGGGGCCGGGGAGACTTCGCCAACCGGCATACTGGCCCGGATCACTGCGGAGCTTTCCATGCGGCTGCTGGCCCTGACCTACGGAACCGAAGGCGATACGCGTCCGCTGGCCATGCTCTGCCATGGGCTGATCAGCGCAGGCCACGCGGTGACACTGCTGGCCGATGGCGGCACCCTGGGCAGCGCGCAGGCCCTGGATGTGCCCCACGCGGCCCTTGAGGGTGACATCCATGACGAAGTGGTCGCCCTTGTCTCGCGGGGCAACGGTGTTGCCGCCGCCAGTACCGGTCTGGCACGGATGGCGCTGCAGCATGTCAGCGGCTGGATGCGCCAGGCCGATGCCGCCGCCGAAGGCTGCGATGCGATTCTGACCGGCGGACTGGCGGCCCTTGTCGGCATGAGCGTGGGCGAACGTCGGGGTCTGCCGGTCATCGGCACCGGCATGATTCCGCTGACCCCGACGCGAGCCTTCCGCTCTCCGTTCCTGCCACCCGGACGCTCGCCGGGCTGGTTGAACCGGGCCAGCTACGGGTGGGTCAACGGCCTGATCTGGCGCCAGTTCCGTCGGCCGATCAACGCGGCACGCCAGCAACTGGGGCAATCGCCGCGTCGCGCGCTGTGGTCCGACCTGCCGATGCTCTATGGCATCTCGCCGCAGCTGCTGCCGCCACCGGCGGACTGGCCGGCCGACCACATCGCCTGTGGCCAATGGCGGCTTCCTGATGCGCCCTGGACGCCGCCGGCCGATCTGCAGGCCTTCCTCGATGCCGGGCCGCCGCCGGTCTATCTGGGCTTTGGCAGCATGACCGGATTCGATCGCGAGCGCGTACTGCCGGCCCTGCTGCAGGCGCTGGCACCGCGCCGGGTGCTGCTGTTTCCAGGGTGGGCCGGATTGCCGACGGGTGCGCTGCCAGCAGATGTGTTCGTGCTCGGCCCGACGCCACACGAAGCACTGTTCCCGCATTGCGCACTCGCCATCCACCATGGTGGCAGCGGCACCACGCATTCGGCCAGCCGCGCCGGCATTCCCTCGCTGGTGATGCCGTTCGCCGCGGATCAGTTCTTCTGGGCCGATCGCCTGTATCGGTTGGGCGTGGCACCGGCACCGTTGTCACCGAAGCGACTGGATGCAGCAACGCTGGCGGCAGCCATCACCTTCGTTGAAACCGACGCAACACGCGCACGCGCGGCGACCCTGGGCGTGGCGATGGGCCATGAGGACGGGGTGGCCTGTGGCGTGGCGATGATCGAGCGCTGGTTACGGCCGGTGTAACAGCGGCCAAGCCTCAGCGCAGGTGCGAAATCACCTGCGCCAGCAGATGGGCATCCTTGAGCGCGCCGTGCAGGCCGCGCTGGCTGGGAATGCGCAGGCGCTGCAGCACATCATCCAGCTTGTTGCCTTGGCCCGGCCAGCGCCCGCGCGCCAGCTTCAGGCTGCAGGTGATGCGGCAATGCTGGGCCAGCGTGCCAGGAATACCGGACAGACGCAGCTCGTTGTCCAGGAAGCCCACATCGAAGGTGGCGTTGTGCGCGACCATCTCGCTGCCGCGCAGGAAGTCCAGCAGTTCGGCGGCCTTGCTGGAAAACAGTGGCTTGCCCACCAGCATCGCATCACTGATGCCATGCACGCGTTGTGCACCCCAGTCGACCCCGCGCTGCGGCTGAAGATAGGTGTGGAACTGGCGGCCGGTGAGCCGGCCATCGATCAGTTCGACGGCACCGATTTCGATCACCCGGTGCCCCAGGCGGTGGGAGATGCCGGTGGTTTCGGTATCCAGTGCGACGATGCGACTCATGCGTGGCGATGTTTCCTGTTACGTGCTGTGGTGATTTTCGCATGCCGGTAGAGCCGGGCCCACGCTCGGCTGGCGCGCGTAGCGCGGGCTTGGTGATGCCAGAAGCAGCCGAGCGTGGGCTCGGCTCTACAGATGCGCGCGCGCGATCAACCCAACGCCTCCACCACCCAATCGATGAACACCCGCAGCCGCTGGCTCATGTGCCGGTTCGGCGGGAACATCACATGCATCGGCATCGGCGGCAGCTGCCAGTCCGGCAACACCGGCAACAGCTCGCCGCGCGCCACGTGCGGCTCGGCCATGTAGCTGGGCAGCGCCACCACGCCCAACCCCGCCAACGCAGCGGCCAGATAGGCGTTTCCATCATCGAAGCCGACCGTATAGCGGCCCTGCACCTCAACGCGTTCATCGCCGCGCTGTGCAACGAACACGCGTGCGCGGCCACTGCGCGGGCTGAGGAAGCCGACCATGTGGTGGTCGGGTCCTTCCAGCGCGCGCGGATCGGTCGGCAACCCGAAACGCTGCACATAGCCGGGGCTGGCGTGGAAGCCGATCGGCAGCGCCGCCAGCGGCCGCGCCACCAGTGCCGGGTCGGCCGGGGTGCCACCCCGGATCACGCAGTCGACGTTGTCGGCGATGACATCGACCTCGCGGTCACTCACGCCGATGTCCAGCTGGATCTCCGGGTAGCGCGCCTGGAAATCCGGCAACGCCGGCACCAGCCGCAGCCGCGCGTACGGCCCGGGCACATCCACGCGCAGGCGTCCGCGCGGCTGGCTGGCCGCGTCACCCAGCCCGCCTTCCACCTCTTCCAGCTCGGCCAGCAGGCGGGCGATGCGCGGGTAGTAGGCCGCGCCGTCAGCGGTCACACTGACCCGGCGCGTGGTGCGGTTGAGCAGGCGCAGCCGCAGGTGCGCCTCCAGCTGCTGCACCAGCTGGGTGGCCGTGGTGCGGCTGATCTGCAGGGTCTGCGCGGCGCGGGTGAAGCTGCCGGTTTCCACCACCCGGGCAAAGGCCCGCATCGCCTCGAAACGGTCCATGGCGGGCCATGATTGTTTGGAATTGACAATCAATCTAGGCCGATCATCGCGGTTTATCCAGACAGCGCTGACGGGGAGGATGGCGTTCTCTCCCACGGGATCTTCCCCATGTCACAGCGTGATGTCGTTTTCCCCGCCGGCCGCCAGGCCCTGTACGAGCGCAACCGCTACTCGCCTGCGATCCATTCCAACGGCTTCCTGTTCGTATCCGGCCAGGTCGGCAGCCGTGAGGACGGCTCGCCCGAGCCAGACTTCGAAACGCAGGTGCGCCGCGCTTTCGAGAATCTCAATGCGGTGTTGGCTGCTGCCGGCTGCACGTTCGATGACGTGATCGACGTGACCGTGTTCCTGGTCGATCCAGAGAAGAACTTTGAGAAGGCTTGGGCAATCGTGCCGGAGTATTGGGGCGAGGCGCCGCACCCGACCCTGACCGGTATCGGCGTGACCTGGCTGTATGGGTTCCAGTTCGAGATCAAGGTGATCGCGAAGCTGCCGTGATACGGGTAGTGCCGGCCGCTGGCCGGCAACGCGGTGGGGTCGAAAAGCGTGTCGACCAAGGTCGACACCTACCAGAGCACATGTGCGCGGCGCACCCGAACGATGTGATGGGGTCAGAGCCCTTTCCGGAGGAAAGGGATCCGACCCCGCGCCCGGCCCAGCTGAACGGGAGATTCCGACGAATTCCCGAAGCGTCCATTGATATTGTATCCGGCGAAAACCGCTTGCTAGCCTGCCGTCCATGCGCTGGATCACCCGCCACCTCCGTTCGACCCTGCTGATGCTGCTGATGGCGGCATTCGTGGTCGTGCCGGTGGCCGACGCGCTGGCCTGCACGGTGGAACCGCATGCCAGCACGGTGCATGTGGAGTCCGCACCGGATGCCGATGGCGATGCCGACGGCAAGCACGTCGGTGCCTGTGGCCACAACCACTGCCACCACTCCAATCTGAGCCTGCCGGCCAGTACCTTCGCCGCCTTCGGTGCGCCGCTTCCGGCGCGCTGGATGAATGCCGGCGACGCGGCGACCTATGCGGTCGCCCAGGATGAACTGACGCGTCCTCCCCGGGCGTGAGTTGAGCGCGTCCCGCATTCGCGGGCTTCGGTTCCCCTCACCTCCGGAAATTCTTCATGTCGACCCTGACACGTCGGCCGCTGCGTGCGGCCGGGCGGGTCGTCGCCGTGTTGCTGGGCCTGGCCCCGGCGGCATCGGTGATGGCGCAAGCCGCCCCTTCCTACGACACCCTGCTTGAACGCCTGGACCAGCTGCCCGGCACCCGCGTCGGTGCGGCGCTGGCCGAGGCCGCCGACGCGCGCGCCGACCAGGCCCGTGCGTTGCCCAACCCTTCCCTCTCTTACTCCGCCGAAAACGCCTGGGGCACCGGCTCCTATGGCGGCATGGGCAAGGCCGATACCGTGCTCACCCTGTCCCAGCCGCTGGAGGTCTGGGGCCAGCGTGGCGCGCGTGTCCGTGCCGCCCGTGCCGAGGCACAGGCCGCCAACCTGCGTGGTGCCCAAAGCCGCAGCGACGTGGCCAGCCAGCTGGCGGTGGTCTATGCACAGGCGGAAAGTGCACTGCGCCGCTACACCCTGGCCGAAGAAGCACTGAGCCTCACCCGCGCTGACGCCAACGCGGTCAACGCGATGGTCAAGCAGGGCCGCGAGCCGCAGCTGCGCGCCGTGCAGGCGCAGAGCGAAGTCGCCAACGCCAGCGCCGCGCTGGATGAGGCGCAGGCCTTCCGCGATGCCGCGCTGGCCCGCCTGGCCGGTGCCGCGCTGCTGGATGCGCCGGTGCAGTCGATCGGCGACAGCCTGCTCGACCGCGCGCCGCCGTTGCCACGCGGTGCCACCGATACCGCGCTGGCGGTGCGCATCGCCGAAGCCGAAGCGGATGCGGCGGGCAAGCTGGTCGACGTGGAGCGCAAGCGCGCCCTGCCCGACCTGAGCGTCACTGCCGCGCAGACCCGCTTCCGCGAGGGGGGCGAGCGCGCCTACAACCTCGGGGTCAGCCTCAGCATCCCGCTGTTCGACCGCAACCGCGGGGGCATACGCGCCGCCAATGCCGACCAGCGCGCGGCCGAGGCACGCCTGGACCAGCAGCGCCGCGACAGCGAGGCGGCACGCCTCTCCGCGGTGGCCGGTTTGAAGGCCGCCGGCAGCCGTACCCGCGCCGCCGATGAAAGCGTGGTCGCCGCCGAAGAGGCGTATCGCCTGGCCCGCATCGGCTTCGACGCCGGGCGCATCTCGCAGCTGGAACTGCGCAGCACGCGCAGCGCCCTCATCGCCGCCCGCGGCACCGCCGTGGATGCGCGCCTGTCGCGCGTCGCCGCGGAAATCGATCTTGCCCGCCTTGAAGGGCGCGCACCTTTTGTGGAGGTCCCATGACGCTCTCCCGTACTTTCCCGCTGATCGGCGGCGTGCTGCTGGCCGCGCTGCTGGCCGGCTGCGCTGGCAACGCGCAGACACCTGCCAATGAAGACCCGGCTGCGGCCAAGGCCGGCACCGACGATGGCCACGGCCATGCCGCCGACAGCAAGGAGGCCAAGGCCGAATCCGCAAAGGCGCCCGCCGATGGCGATGAGGGTGTCGTGCAGCTGACTCCTGAGCAGATCAAGGCGTCCGGTATCGAAGTGGTCGCGGTCGGTCGTGGTGGCGGTAGCTCCACGCGCCTGTCCGGCCGGGTCGAACCGTCGGTCGGTGCACGCGCCTCGGTGGCGTCGACCGTGACCGGCCGCGTCGAACGCGTGCTGGTCGCACCGGGCACCGCGGTGAAGCAGAACCAGGCACTGGCGATCGTGGTCAGCGGCGAAGCGGCGGTGTTCCGCGCCAATGCGCTGGCCGCCTCGGCCGAAGCCGAGGCCGCGCGCCTGGCCTATGGTCGCGACAAGGCGCTGGTCGACCAGGGCGTGGTCGCCCGCCAGGAGATGGAAGCCTCGCGCGCACGGTCGCTGGCGGCACAGGCCCAGGCCGCTGCCGCGCAGGCCCAGGCCGCTGCCAACGGTGCGCCCGATGCCAGTGGCCGCGTGCGCATCACCAGCCCGGTGGCCGGCATCGTCGGCAACGTGCAGGTCACTCCGGGCGGTGTAGTCGCCGCCGGCAGTGCAGTCGCCGATGTCGCCGACCCGACAATGAACGAGCTGGTGTTCACCGCACCGCCGGCGCTGGCCGCACAGGTCACGCCCGGCATGACGCTGGAAGTGAGCGTGCCGGGTGGCAGCTTCACCGCCACCGTCACCGGTTCGGCCGCCGATGTGCGCCAGCAGGGCGGCGTCGCGGTGATCCGCGCCACCCCGGTGGATGCGTCGCTGCCGCCGGCCGGTTCGCCGGTCTCGGCCGTGGTGGTCACCGAAGGCCGGGACGGTTCGCTCAGCGTCCCGGCCGATGCAGTGCAGAACGTTGATGGCAGCAACGCGGTGTTTGTCGCCGTCGAAGGTGGCTTCAAGGCGCAGCCGGTCCTGGCCGGGCGCCGTGCCGGTGACCGCATCGAGATCCTCGCTGGGCTGACCGGCAGCGAGCGCATCGTCGGTGCCAATGCCTTCCTGCTCAAGGCCGAGCTGGCCAAGGGCGAAGCCGAGCACGGCCACTGAGGAGGCGACCATGTTCAAGCTGATCATTGAAACAGCGGTGCGCCACCGCTGGCTGGTGGTGTTCATGGCCGCGTTGATCGCCGCGGTGGGCCTGTTCCAGCTGGGCAAGCTGCCGATCGACGCGGTGCCGGACATCACCAACCGTCAGGTACAGATCAACACGGTGGCACCGGCGCTGACACCGGAGCAGATCGAGCGGCAGGTGACCTATCCGCTGGAAACCGCGCTGGCCGGCATCCCCGGCCTGACCACCACGCGTTCGCTGTCGCGCAATGGTTTCTCGCAGGTCACCGCGATCTTCACCGATGCCACCGACATCTACTTCGCCCGCCAGCAGGTGGCCGAACGCATGCGCGAGGCATCGGAAGACCTGCCCGATGGTGCATCACCGATGCTGTCGCCGGTCACCACCGGCCTTGGCGAGGTGCTGATGTGGACGGTGGACTTCACCGCGTTCGATCCGGCCAAACTGGCCAAACCCGATGAAGCGGGCTGGCAGGCCGGCGAGGTCTACCGCACACCGGAAGGCAACCTGCTGGGTACGCCCGAAGAACGTGCGACCTACCTGCGCACCGTGCAGGACTGGATCATCGCGCCGCAGATGCGTTCCAGCCCGGGGCTGGCCGGCGTCGATACGGTTGGCGGCTACGTCAAGGAATACGGCGTGCATCCGGACAGCGCCAGACTGGCCGCGCATGGCCTCGGCCTGGCCGACCTGGTCACTGCCCTGCAGCGTTCCAACGTGCAGGCCGGTGCCGGCTTCGTACAGCGTGCCGGCGAGGGCCTGGTGGTACGTGCCGACGGCCTGGCGCTGACCACCGACGACCTGGCACAGGCCCCGGTGGCGACCCGCAATGGCGTGGTGGTACGCGTAGCCGATGTGGCCACGGTGGAACTGAGCCGCGCGCCGCGGCTGGGTGCGGCCAGCCGCAACGGCCATGAAGCCGTGCTGGGCACCGCGCTGATGATTGCCGGTGGCAACAGCCGCACCGTGGCCCAGGCAGCGGCCGCGCGCCTGGAACAGGTAAACAAGTCACTGCCGGCCGACATCGTGGCGGCACCGGTGCTGGACCGCAGCGTGCTGGTCAATTCCACCATCAAGACCGTCGCCAGGAACCTCACCGAGGGCGCGCTGCTGGTGGTGGTGGTGCTGTTCCTGCTGCTGGGCAACCTGCGTGCGGCAACGATCACCGCGCTGGTGATTCCGCTGTCGTTCCTGTTCGCAGTGATCGGCATGAACCGCTTCGGCATCAGTGGCAACCTGATGAGCCTGGGTGCGCTGGACTTCGGCATCCTGGTGGACGGTGCGGTGATCGTGGTCGAGTCGACACTGCTGATGCTGGGCCAGCGCCGCGCCGAACTGGGCCGTGCGCTGACCGCGATGGAACGCCTGCGCGTAGCCGCCGATTCGGCCATTAAGATGGCGCGCCCCGCGGCCTTCGGCCAGCTGATCATCCTGCTGGTGTTCGCGCCGATCCTCACGCTGGAGGGCGTGGAGGGCAAGACGTTCCACCCGATGGCGGCCACGTTCATGCTGGCCCTGGTCGGTGCCTTCCTGTTTTCCTTCACCTTCGTGCCGGCGATGGCCGCGCTGCTGGTGCGCGAGCCCAAGGTGAAGGACGGCGATGCGCACGCGGACGACGGCGAGCACGAAACCAGGCTGATCCGCGTGCTGCGTGCGCGCATCGAACCGGTGGTGCGCAAGGCCGTGGCGCACCCGCGCACGGTGCTGGCCGGTGCGGTGATGATGGTGGTGGTGGGCATCGGCGCGTTCTCGCTGCTGGGCCGCGAGTTCATGCCGACCCTGGATGAAGGCAACGTGGCGATGCAGGCCCTGCGCGTGCCATCGACCTCGCTGGAGCAGTCACTGGCAATGCAGCTGGCGCTGGAAAAGGCGATTGCCAAGCAGCCGGAAGTGGAAACCGTGTTCTCGCGCACCGGTACCGCCGAGGCGGCGATCGACCCGATGCCGACCAACATTTCCGACAGCGTGATCGTGTTGAAGCCACGCAAGGACTGGCCCGATCCGACGCTGGCCAAGGACGCACTGGTGGCGCGCTTCGAGAAACTGGCCGGGCAGCAGTTGGGCAACAGCTTCGAGTTCAGCCAGCCGATCGAGCTGCGCTTCAACGAACTGATTTCCGGCGTGCGTACCGACCTGGCCGTAATGATCTTCGGTGATGACTTCAGCCAGCTGCAGAAGGTGGCCGACCAGGTGGCGTTGAAGCTGCGTGCGGTGGATGGCGCGGCCGACGTGCGGGTGGAACAGATCTCCGGCCTGCCCACGCTCAACGTGGCGATCGACCACGTGGCGGCGGCACAGTACGGGTTGAGCGCTGCAGATGTGAGTGATGCGCTGTCCACCGGCATCGGCGGTACCACGGCCGGCAAGATCTTCGAAGGCGACCGCCGCTTCAACGTGGTGGTGCGCCTGGACGATGCCTCGCGCAACGATCCGGACCAGCTGGCCTCGCTGCCGATCGCCACGCCATCGGGGCTCGTGATTCCGTTGTCGTCGGTGGCGCGCATTACCGTGAGCGAAGGGCCGAACCAGATCAGCCGCAACAACGGCAGCCGCCGCGTGGTGGTGCAGGCCAACGTGCGCGGTCGCGATCTGGGCGGCTTCGTCGGCGAGGCGCAGGCCGCGGTGGCCGACGTGGCGCTGCCGCCGGGTGCCTACCTGACCTGGGGCGGTCAGTTCGAGAACCTGCAGCGCGCGGAGAAGCGGTTGGCAACCGTGGTGCCGGTGGTGTTCCTGCTGATCGGCAGCCTGCTGTTCATGGCCCTGCGCAGCGGCAAGGAAGCCATTCTGGTGTTCAGCTGCGTGCCGTTGGCGCTGGTCGGTGGCATCCTCGCGCTGCTGCTGCGAGGCATGCCATTCTCGGTATCGGCGGCAGTTGGCTTCATCGCCGTCTCCGGCGTGGCCACGTTGAACGGCCTGGTGCTGATGCAGGCGATCCGCGAACGCCTGGATGCCGGCGACCTGCCGCTGCAGGCGGCGATCAACGGTGCCTCGAGCCGCATCCGCGCGGTGCTGACCACGGCGCTGGTGGCGATCGTCGGCTTCATCCCGATGGCGATTGCCAGCGGTTCCGGTGCGGAGGTGCAGAAGCCGCTGGCCACGGTGGTGATCGGTGGCCTGATCACCGCCACCGTGCTGACCCTGCTGGTGCTGCCGACCTTCGCAGCACGGGTGGCCAAGCCGCGGCCGGTGGGGTGAGGCGAGAGGGGGTCGGAGCCCTTTCCACAGGAAAGGGATCCGACCCCGTGACCGGGTCGGGTTGCCGGCCAGCGGCCGGCACTACCCTCGCACGGTCAGGCCTTCTTGCGCTCGGCGATGTAGGCCTGGATCTGCTGTTCCAACACCGGCAGCGGCACCGAGCCCTGCTTGAGCAGGGTGTCGTGGAAGCCCTTGATGTCGAACTTGTCGCCCAGCTCCTTCTCGGCCTGCGCACGCAGGCGCACGATGGCGATCTCGCCCAGCTTGTAGCTCAGCGCCTGGCCAGGCCAGGAGATGTAGCGGTCCACCTCGGTGGTCACTTCATGCTCGCTCAGCGCGGTGTGGTCACGCAGGTAGGCCAACGCCTGCTCGCGGGTCCAGCCCTTGCTGTGCACGCCGGTGTCGATCACCAGGCGCGCGGCACGCCACATCTCGTAGGTCAGGCGGCCGAAATCCTCGTACGGGGTTTCGTAGATGCCCATCTCCACGCCCAGTTTCTCGCAGTACAGCGCCCAGCCTTCGCCATAGGCGGAGATGTAGGCGTTGCGGCGGAACTCCGGCAGGTTCTTCTGCTCGGCGGCGATCGCGCCCTGCAGCGAGTGGCCCGGATCGGATTCATGCAGGGTCAGCGCCGGCAGGTTGTACAGCGGGCGCGACGGCAGGTTGTAGGTGTTGAGCCAGTAGGTGCCCATGCCACCGCGGCCGGCCGTCCAGAACGGTGCGATGTCCGGCGGCACCGGCACGATGGTGAAGCGCGCGCGCGGCAACGTCATGTACTTGCCCAGCTGGCCGTCCGCCCGCTTGGAGATCCACGCGGCACGCGACAGCAGCTCTTCCGGTGTCTTTGCATAGAACTGCGGATCGGTACGCAGGAAGGTCAGGAACTCGGCGAAGCTGCCCTTGAACTTCACCTGCTTGATGATGTCGTTCATTTCCTTCTGGATGCGCTCGACCTCGCCCAGGCCGATGCGGTGGATCTCGTCCGGCGACAGGTCCAGCGTGGTGTATTCGTGGATCTGCTGCCGGTAGTACGCCTTGCCATCGGGCATCGCTTCTGCGGCCAGGGTGGTGCGCGCCTGTGGCACGTACTCGTTGACGAAGAAGGTGCGCAGCTGCTGGAACGCCGGCACCACCTTGCCGCTGATCGCCGCGCGCGCCTGCGCCTGCAGCCTGGCCTGCTCGGCGGTCGGGATGGTGGTGGGCAGCTTCTTGAACGGCGCGTACAGCGGCGATTCGGTCGGGTCCTTCAGCTCGGCGACGGTGGCGATGGACACTTCGCGGCCATCGAGCACCGCGCGCGGCACGCTGAAACCACGCTTCAGGCCGGCGCGCATGTTCTCGGTCTGCTGGCCGAAGTAGCGCGGTACATCATTCAGGCGTGCGATGTAGTTCTGGTAGTCCTGCACGGTCTTCATCTCGCGCCGGGCCATGAAGGACAGGTTGGACCAGAACGAGGAATCGGCGTTGAACGGCATCTCGTAGCCGCGCAGGCGCGTCTCTTCGGCCAGGTTGAACACCTGGTCGTGGTAGATCGCGTAGTTGACCTGGTTGTCGGCCGACAGGGTCTTCGGGTCGATCTTCTTCAGCGCGGCGAGGGTCTCGTCCCACACCTTCAGGCGCGCCTGCTGCGCGGCCGGGCCGACGTCGGGCATGCGGGTGGCGTTGGCCGGGGCGTCCTCGTCCTCGCTGGCCTCGCCACCGCCCTGCTGGCGCCACTTCCATTCCTTCTCGTACAGCGCGCGGAAGGCGGCGTCGGCGGGCGATTCAGTGGCCGCGCCGGACGGTGCGGCGGTGGCGGGCGGCGCGGCCAGGGCCACGGCGGGGGCGGACAGGGCGATCAGCAGGGCAACGGCAAGACGGGTTTTCACGAGCACAGGTTCCCGGGAAGGCAGACCCCGATCATGGCACCGCCCATCGCCCGTGGCATGGGACGAAGGTCCTGCCTGCGCAGCAGACCGGGGCCCCGGTAGCCAGGTACGCAGTAGACCCACGTCATGCGTGGATGCGCCGCGGATCCGGACGGGGTGATCCGGACGGGGTCAGAGCCCTTTCCCATGGAAAGGGATCCGACCCCCGGGGCCTCAGTGGCTGGCCTTGTCGCGCTTCCAGCCGCGGTGCTTGATGTCCAGGTGCAGGCTGTACAGCGCGGTGAACGCCGGGAACAGGTTCTGCAGCACGCCCACCGAGTCCTGCTTGGCCGAGAACAGGAAGTAGCTCAGCGTCATCAGGCTGCCGAGCACGCTCATGTACCAGAACAGGCGCGGGATCACCGGCTTGCCGGCGCGCTTGGACGCGACGAACTGGACCAGCCAGCGGCCGCCGAACATCAGCGCGCCGGTATAGCCGATCAGCTTCCAGCCGGTCACGTGCAGGCCGGTCCAGTACAGCCAGGTCAGCGGCTGGTCGAGCCAATGCAGCTCCAGATCCATCAGCGCTCCTCCACCGCGGTGCGCTTGCTGCGGGTGATCAGCCAGGCCACGCCACGCAGGTCGCGGATGCCGACCAGCGCGCGGCCGAGGTTGTTGTACTTGGACACGCCAGCGGTACGGTGGCGGTGGTTGACCGGCACGCTGGTGGTCTTCCAGCCGGCGCGCTGCATCAGCGCCGGCAGGTAGCGGTGCATGTGGTCGAAGTACGGCAGGTCGAGGAACGCGCTGCGTTCGAACAGCTTGATGCCGCAGCCGGTATCGGGCGTATCGTCGCGCAGCATGCGTGCACGGATGGCGTTGGCCCATTTGCTGGCCCAGCGCTTGCTGCCGCTGTCCTGGCGGTTGACGCGCCAGCCGGCGAACAGCTTCACCTGCGCCTCGGCGGCGTCGCGTGCGGCGAGCAGCTTGGGGATATCGGCCGGATCGTTCTGGCCATCGCCATCCAGGGTCGCGATCCACGGCGCGCGGGCGTGCTTGACGCCGGTGCGCACCGCGGTGCTCTGCCCGCTCTGGTTCACATGGTGCAGCACGCGCAGTTCCGGGGTGGTCGCCTTCAGTCCCTGCAGCACCGCCAGGGTGTCATCGCGCGAGTGATCGTCGATGTAGACGATTTCGAACGGCAGCCGGCCACGCAGCGCGGCGGTGATTTCGGCGACCAGCGGGGCGACATTGTCGCGCTCGTTGAATACCGGGACGACAACGGAAAGCTCGGGTTGGCTCATAAGGCACTCGGCCAAAGGGGGGACAAAGACCGCGCATTCTCCGCTGCCGAGGTTATCCGAAGATGAACCCCGCGGCGTGAGGATCCATCCTCAGGCGCGATCGCCAAAATACTCGCGGCACCACTGCACCACAGGCGGCAGGCCTTCTTCGATCGGGGTCACCGCATCGAAGCCGAAAGCGTCATGTGCGCGCCGGGTATCGGCCATCGTGCGCACCATGTCGCCGGGCTGCATGGGCTTGTACACCTTCTGCGCGGGGCGGCCGGCGGCCTGCTCGATCACGCTGATGAAGCGCTCCAGCTCGACCGGCGTATGGTTGCCGAGGTTGAACACCCGGTGCGGCACCGGGCCGTCGGCCGGATGCGCGAGGGCGCCGAGGATACCGGACACAATGTCGGAGACATGTGTGAAATCGCGCTGCATGCGGCCTTCGTTGAACACGTCGATCGGCCGCCCGGCCAGCACCGCGCGGGAGAACAGCAACGGTGCCATGTCCGGCCGGCCCCACGGGCCATACACGGTGAAGAAGCGCAGGCCGGTGGCATGCAGGCCGTACAGCTGCGCGTAGGTGTAGGCCATCAGCTCATTGGCCGCCTTGGTCGCCGCGTACAGCGAACGCGGCTGGTCCACGCGCTGGTCCTCGGAGAACGGCGGCGTGGCCGAATCGCCGTAGACCGAGCTGCTGGAGGCATACACCAGGTGCTGCACGCCGCGGTGGCGGCACAGTTCGAGCATGTTGACGAAGCCGACCAGGTTGCTGTCGACGTAGGCGTGCGGGTTTTCCAGCGAATAGCGCACGCCGGCCTGGGCGGCCAGATGGATCACCGCCGTCGGCTGCACTTCATCGAACAGCGCAGCCAGGCCCTCGCGGTCGGTCAGGTCCAGCGCGCGCAGGTCCAGCGACGGGCACAGCGCGGCCACGCGGTCGCGCTTGATCTGCGGGTCGTAGTAATCGTTGAAGTTGTCCAGGCCGACCACGGCCTGGCCGGCCTCCAGCAGTGCGCGGGCGGTGTAGGCACCGATGAAGCCGGCAGCGCCGGTGAGCAGGATGGTCATGGCAGGGGCCTGGAAACGAAGTTCAGGCCCCTGATGTTACCGGTCTCAGAACAAACCGAAACGCTTCTTCGCCACGTTGGTGCGGCCGGGTTCGATTACATCCTGGATCCTCTTCGCGTCGAAGCGGTCGAGCAGCGCCTCGGCGCCCTTCCTCAGCTTCAGGTCCATCTCTTCGGGGTACAGCGGGACCAGGCTCATGAAGCTGATGGTCTTGCCGTCGTCCAGTTCCAGCGTGGCAAAGTCCTCCGGGGTGGTTACCGGCGTCAGCACGATGGCGCCGTCGAAGCGCACGCCCGGCGCATAGGGCTCGCTGGGATGGCCGTTGGGAATGGTGTGGCCGAAGCCCAGCCAGGTGTCGTACTCGTGCGGCAACCGCGCCATGCCCTTCAGCAGGCGCACCGGCCAGTAATTGCGCTCGTCCTCGAAGGCGTCCTGGGAGATGGGCCAGTCCGCCGGCAGGGTCACCATCAGTTCCATGTAGCGCGGCACGTCCGGGTCCACCTCGGCGGGCACGGTCATCGGCAGGTCGCTCATGCCGGAGGTGACCAGGCGCAGGTAAGGGCAGTGGTCATTGGCCGGCACCACGTGCACGTCGATGTGCACCAGGTCGGAGATGATCTCGTGGAAGACACCGGACACCGGGCCCAGATGGCGTTCGAGGTGGGCGCTGATCGCCTCGATGTGGCGTTCTTCGCCAGTGGCGAGCACGAAGTCCTTTTCGCGGCGATGTACCAGTATCTGGGTGCCGTCCGGGCTGACGTCCTCGTATTCGTTGCTCATATCCTGCTCCCTGGATGAGGCCACGGACCGGAAGGCAGTGCATTCCCACGGCGCGCGCGGCGGTACGTTCCCTGTCATTGGCGGGACACGGCAGGAACGGGCCGCGCCCCCTGTCACTGCGCCGGGCTCAGCCCTGGCGCGTGCGCAGCTTTTCCAGCACGCCGTCCAGGGTATCCAGGTCGGTGTAGTGGATGATCAGCTTGCCCTTGCCACCGCGGCCATGATTGATCGCCACCTTGGCGCCCAATGCTTCGGACAGTTCGGTTTCCAGCGAGGCGATGTCGGCCTGCTGCACCTTCGGCGTGGCCGCCGGGCGGTTGCTCGGCACCTTGCCGGCGGCGAAGGCCTGCGCACGGCGCTCGACCTCGCGCACCGACCAGCCTTCATCGGCTGCTTCCTGGGCCAGCTTGCCGGCCAGCTCGGGAGCCAGGGTCAGCAGCGCGCGGGCGTGGCCCATTTCCAGGCGGCGGGTTTCCAGCAGCAGGCGGATCGCCACCGGCAGCTCCAGCAGGCGCAGCAGGTTGGACACCGCCGCGCGCGAGCGGCCGACGGCCTCGGCGGCCTCGGCATGGGTCAGGGTGAACTCGCTGATCAGGCGCTGCAGCGCCTCGGCTTCTTCCAGCGGATTGAGGTCTTCGCGCTGGATGTTCTCGATCAGCGCCATCGCGATGACGGTGCGGTCTTCCAGCTCGCGCACCACCACCGGCACTTCGTCCAGGCCGGCCAGCTGCGATGCGCGCCAACGGCGTTCACCGGCGACGATTTCGTAGTTGCCTGCCGGCAGCTGGCGCACCAGGATCGGCTGGATCACGCCCTGCGACTTGATCGAGTCGGCCAGCTCGGACAGCTTGCCCTCGTCCATCTCGCGGCGCGGCTGGTACTTGCCCGGCTGCAGCTGGCCGACCGGCAACTTGCGCAGCACTTCACCCGGCAGCGGCTCGATCACCGCGGTGGTGGCCTGCACCTGGCTGACCGCGCCTTTCGGGCCCAACAGCGCATCCAGGCCACGGCCGAGGCCTCGCTTCTTGGCTGCCGGCTTGCTGCTGGTCATCAGACGATCTCCACGGCCTTGCCGGCCTTGTTGCGTTCGTTGTTGCGGCGGATGATCTCGCCGGCCAGGCCCAGGTAGGCCACGCCACCGCGCGAGGCGCGGTCGTAGCCGACGATGCTCTGGCCATGGCTGGGTGCCTCGGCCAGGCGCACGTTGCGCGGCACGATGGTGCGGAACACGCGGTCGCCGAAGTGCTCGGTGAGCTCGGCCGACACTGCGTTGGCCAGGTTGTTGCGCACGTCGAACATGGTGCGCAGCACGCCTTCGATCTCCAGCGCCGGGTTCAGGCTGGTGCGCAACGCTTCGATGGTTTCCACCAGCGCGCTCAGGCCTTCCAGCGCGTAGTACTCGCACTGCATCGGCACGATCACCGAGTCGGCGGCGGCCAGCGCGTTGAGCGTCAGCAGCGACAGCGCCGGCGGGCAGTCGATCAGGATGTAGTCGTACTCGTCGCGGATCGGCGCCAGCGCGCGCTTCAGGCGCTGCTCGCGCTCGCTCTGGCCCATCAGCTGGATCTCGGCGGCGGTCAGGTCGATATTGCCGGGCAGCAGGTCGTAACCCTCGGCAGTCTGCACGCGTACATCGGCAGCGCTGTTCTCGCCGAGCAGCAGGTCACAGGTGGAGGCGGCCAGCTCGCGTTTGTCCACGCCACTGCCCATGGTCGCGTTGCCCTGCGAATCCAGGTCGACCAACAGCACGCGCTTGGGTGCGTTGGCCAGGGAAGCGGCCAGGTTGACGGCGGTCGTGGTCTTGCCGACGCCACCCTTCTGGTTGGCGATGGCGATGATGCGGGCCATGCGGGTGTGCCTCGTCGACGTGTGCTGGGACCGGTCATTATGCGTACAACCGGCCCCTTGCGGAAATCGTGGATCGCCAACCCGTTGTTCCACAAGGGGCTGGCGGCGGGAATCAGGGGCCTGTAACAGTGACCAGGTGGCGTTCGCCGGCTAGGCCGGGCACGCTCAACGGGGTCACCTCACGCACCTGCCAGCCCGCCGGCAGGTCCGCGATCTCCTCATGCGGGTGGACGCCCTTCATGGCCAGCAACACGCCGCCGGGGCGCAGCAGGTGGCCACCGACGCGGACGATGCCGGCCAGGGTGTCCATCGCGCGCGCGGTCAACTGGTCGTAGCGGCCGGCCTCGTCCAGCGCCTCGGCGCGCGACTCGGCCACGCGGGCGTTGCCCAGGCCGAGCTGGCGCACGGCTTCGCGCATGAAGCGCGCCTTCTTGCCGTTGCTCTCGACCAGGGTGACCTGCAGGCCCGGGCAGGCGATCGCCAGCGGGATGCCGGGCAGCCCGGGGCCGGTGCCAAGGTCGGCCAGGCTGCCGTCGGCCACGAACGGCTGCATCGCCAGCGAGTCGAGCAGGTGGCGGGTGACCATCTCCTGCGGGTCGCGGATGGCGGTGAGGTTGTAGGTGCCGTTCCAGCGGTGCAGCAGGGCCAGGTAGCGCAGCAACGGCGGCGCCAGCGCGGCGTCCAGGCCCATGCTGGCCAGGCCCTGTTCCAGCGTGGCAGACACGCTGGCGGGAAGTGGGTGTTCGCTCATGCCGGCATTATCGCCGGTTTTGCGCGCCGATTCCCCGCTTCAGTGTGGATACCAGGCCAATGCGGCGCGGAACTGGCCGCTGGCCTGCCACTCGTGCAGGTGCCAGCGCGCGGCCTCGCCCAGTTCCGGGTCGCACCAGCGCAGGTGCAGGGCGCCATCGGGCCCGGGCGCCAGCTGCAGGCGGTGCAGGCCGAACGAGATGCCCTGCCCATGCGCCTTGAGGATGGCCTCCTTGACGCACCACACGCGGAAGAACCAGTGCTCGCGCCCGGCCTCATCCAGGCGTTCCAGCCAGGCCACCTCCTGCGGGTGGAAGAAGCGCCGCACGATCTCCAGCAGGCGCGGTCGCGGCCGCAGCAGCTCCAGGTCCACGCCCAGCCGCACGCCTTCGCCCAGCGCCACCAGCAGCACCTCGCCGCTGTGGCTCCAACCGGTGCCGTAGTGGGCCAACGGGCCGCTCAGTTCCGGCCGGCCCTTGTCATCGCGGACCAGCGGCAGCGTCTGCGGGTCGGCGCCCAATGCCTGCGCCAGCACCTGCCGCGCCTGCGGTTCACCACGCTGGCCCGGCACATGCGGGCGCCGCCAGACCGTCACCGGACCGAAGCGCCACGGGCCATCGAGGGTGGCTGGCAGGCTCATCCGCACACGCCCATCACGCAATTCCACGACGGGTTCACAGCCCTGCGCGTCAACTGGTCACAGTTCCCCACCGGAGGTTCGATCATGGGCATCATCATCTGGCTGATCGTCGGCGGCATCGTAGGCTGGCTGGCCAGCATCATCATGAAGCGCGATGCCCAGCAGGGCATCATCCTCAACATCGTGGTCGGCATCGTCGGCGCGCTGATTTCCGGCTGGCTGTTCGGCGGCGGCATCAACGAAGCGATCACCATCCGCACCTTCCTGTTCTCGCTGATCGGTGCGGTGATCCTGCTGGCGATCGTCAACCTGTTCACCCGCAAGAGCATACGGTGATCTGAGGGTAGTGCCGGCCACTGGCCGGCAGATGTTCCAGAACGGGCCCGGCAATCGTCGGGCCCCGTTCGTTCAACCGATCTGCACCCAGGCCGGCGCATGGTCACTCGGGCGTTCCCAGGTGCGCGGCTCGCGGTCGATGCCCGAGGCCACCGCACTGCCCTTCAGCGCCTCTGAGACCAGGGTCAGGTCGATGCGCAGGCCTAGGTTGCGGCGGAAGCCGGCGGCACGGTAGTCCCACCAGCTGAAGGTACCCGCCTCGTCGTTGTGCAGGCGGAAGCCATCGTGCAGGCCCAGCTGCAGCAGCTTGTTCAATGCGCCGCGCTCGGCGGTGGAGGTCAGGATGTGGTTGTCGTTCCACACCGCCGGGTCGTGCACGTCGCGCGCGTCCGGGGCGATGTTGAAGTCGCCCATCACGATCAGCTTCGGGTGGCGCTGCAGCTCTTCGGCGATCCAGGCATGCACCGCTTCCAGCCAGCGCAGCTTGTAGTCGTACTTGTCGGTACCGATGTCCTGGCCGTTGACCACGTACAGGTTGATCACCCGCAGGTCGCCGAAGGTGCCGGCGATGACGCGCTTCTGCTCGTCCTCGAAACCGGGAATGCCGATCTGCACGTCCTGCGCCGGCTCACGCGACAGCAGCGCCACGCCGTTGTAGGTCTTCTGGCCGGCGAACACGCTGCGGTAGCCCGCGGCGATCAGCGCCGAATCGGGGAACTTGTGGTCCTCCAGCTTGGTTTCCTGGATGCCGACGATGTCCGGGCCGAACTCCCTGAGCCACTGCTCCAGGTGCGGCAGGCGGACATTGAGCGAATTGACGTTCCACGAGGCGATTTTCATGGGGGCATTCTACCCGGGCCAGCTTTGGTAGACGCCAACCTTGGTTGGCGCACGGCCCCCGCGTGCCAACCAAGGTTGGCACCCACCGGTAGTGCCGGCCGCTGGCCGGCAACCCCATGAACCGTCGGCAAGACCCTGCAGTTGCCGGCCAGCGGCCGGCACTACCGAAGCAGCAGCTTCAACAACCCCGCAATCTTCGAATACGGCGGCCGCAGCCGGTCGCTGGCCGCCCAGCGCGACTGCCACAGCACCGGCAGCCGCTTGCTCATCGCATCGAACCCGGCGCGGCCGTGGTACGCGCCCATGCCGCTGGCCCCTACACCGCCAAACGGCAGGCCATCGGCGGCGAAGTGCAGCAGCGTGTCATTCACCGTCACCCCGCCGGCCACCACCTGGCCAAGGATGCGCTCCACCGTCGCCGTGTCGTGGCTGAAGGGATACAGCGCCAGCGGCCGGTCGCGGGACAGCACGTCGCCCAGCGCGGCGTCCAGATCCGGGTAGGCCCGCACCGGCAGGATCGGCCCGAAGATCTCCTCTCGCATCAGGTCCAGGTCGTCCGGCGGGTCCAGCACCACGGTCGGCACCAGCAGGCGCTCGCGGTCGGCGCGCGCGTCATCCACCTGCGCCAGCGGAATCACCGGCACCCCGCGCTGCCGCGCCTGTGCCAGGTAGCCCTGCAGGCGCCGGTACTGGCCTTCATTGATGATGCGGGTGTAGTCGTCGGCATCGCTGAAGTCGCCATAGCGCTCGCGCACCTGCTGCTGCAGCGCCTGTACGAATTCGCGCTGGCGAACGGTATCGATCAGCACGTAATCCGGCGCGATGCAGGTCTGGCCCGCGCTGAACCACTTGCCGGTGGCCAGCCGCGCAGCGGCTTTGTCCAGCGGGAAATCGCGACAGACAATCGCCGGCGACTTGCCGCCCAGCTCCAGTGTGACCGGTACCAGATGCTCAGCGGCGGCGGCCATCACCTTGCGGCCAACCGCCGTCGAGCCGGTGAACAGCAGATGGTCCAGCGGCAGCGACGACACCGCTGCGGCCACATCCGCCCCGCCCTGCACCACCGCCACCCGATCAGGCGGGAACACGCTGGCCAGCAGGTCGGCGAGGAACGCGCTGGTGCGCGGCGTGTGTTCGGAGGGCTTGAGCAGCACGTGGTTGCCGGCGGCAATCGCAGTGGCCAACGGCACGAGTGCCAGGGTGACCGGGTAGTTCCAGGGCGAGATCACCCCCACCACGCCCAGCGGCGTCGGCCGCAGCTGCGCGCGTGCCGGCCACAGCTTCCAGCCGGCCGATACGCGCTGCGGCTTCGACCAGCGCCGCAGGTGGCGGCGCAGGTGGTCGATGGCCGACAGCACGCTCATGCCATCGGCCAGCTTCGATTCAACGTGGGCGCGGTGGCCGAAGTCCTCGGCGATGGCCTGGGCCATCTCGTCCAGGCGCGGCTTCAACGCCTCGCGCAGGCGGCGCAGGTCGGCTTCGCGCTGGTCGAGCGAGGGGCGCTGGGCCTGCCAGGTGCTGCGCAGGGTGTGCAGGAGGGCGGGGAGGTCTGCTGGCGTGGTGGTGGTCATGGGCCGACTATACGGGGTGCTGCGCAACGCAATGGTAGTGCCGGCCGCTGGCCGGCAAGGGCTTCATGTCCGCGGCGATTCAGGAGGTTGCCGGCCAGCGGCCGGCACTACCGGATGCGGGCCGAGTGGGCACGGCCCACAAGCAGAAAGGCCGCGGTCTGCACCGCGGCCTTTCCTTCACTGCATGGAACCCACCGGTTACTTGGTGATATCCACGTTCTTGGTTTCGCGCAGGAACAGGCCGCCGATCACCACCGACATCAGTGCGATCGCGATCGGGTACCACAGGCCGTAGTACAGGTTGCCGGTACCGGCCACCAGCGCGAACGAGATCGCCGGCAGGAAGCCACCGAACCAGCCGTTGCCGATGTGGTACGGCAGCGACATCGAGGTGTAGCGGATGCGGGTCGGGAACAGTTCGACCAGGTAGGCGGCGATCGGGCCATAGACCATGGTCACGTACAGCACCAGCAGCCACAGCATGAAGATGGTGCCGGCGATGTTGATGCGGGCGCCATCGGCCTTGGCCGGGTAGCCGGCGGTGGTCAGGGCGGTCTTCAGTTCCGCACCGAACGCATCGGCCTTGGCCTTGCCTTCTTCCTTGGTCAGGCCGGCGGCCTCATACGAGGTGACACTGGCGCTGCCCACGTTCACCATCGCCAGCGAACCGGCGGCGGCGGGCTGCACGTCGTAGGGCACGCCGGCCTTGGTCAGCGCGGCGGTGGCCACGTCGCAGGAGCTGGTGAACTTGCGCAGGCCAACCGGATCGAACTGGAACGAGCAGGTAGCCGGATCGGCCACGACCAGGGCCGGCGAGCTGCTGCGGGCTTCTTCGATGGCCGGGTTGGCGAAGTGGGTCAGGCCCTTGAAGATCGGGATGTAGGTGATGGCCGCCAGCAGGCAGCCGGCCAGGATGATCTTCTTGCGACCGATGCGGTCGGACAGCCAGCCGAAGAAGATGAAGAACGGCGTGCCCAGTGCCAGCGCAGCGGCGATCAGCAGGTAGGAGGTGGTGGCATCGACCTTCAGCATGCTGCTGAGGAAGAACAGCGCGTAGAACTGGCCGCCGTACCAGACCACCGCCTGGCCAGCCGCCGCACCGAGCAGGACCAGCAGCATCAGCTTCAGGTTGCCACCCTTCAGGCTGTCGCGGAACGGGGTTTTGGAACCCTTGCCTTCAGCCTTCATCTGCTGGAACAGCGGCGATTCGCTCAGCTGCAGGCGGATCCATACCGAAATGCCCAGCAGCAGGATCGAGACCAGGAACGGGATGCGCCAGCCCCAGGCTTCGAAGGCCTCGTTGCCCAGCGTCATGCGGCAGGCCAGGATGATCAGCAGCGACAGGAACAGGCCCAGCGTGGCGGTGCACTGGATGAAGCTGGTGTACAGGCCGCGCTTGTCGTCCGGTGCGTGCTCGGCCACATAGGTGGCGGCACCGCCGTACTCGCCCCCCATCGCCAGGCCCTGGGCCAGGCGCAGGATGATCAGGATCACCGGTGCGGCGAAACCGATCGAGGCGTAGTTGGGCAGCACGCCGACCAGGAAGGTCGAGATGCCCATGATCAGGATGGTGACCAGGAAGGTGTACTTGCGGCCGATGCGGTCGCCGAGGCTGCCGAAGAAGGCCGCGCCGAACGGACGCACGAAGAAGCCGGCAGCGAACGCCAGCAGGGCGAAGATCATGCCCGTGGTTTCATTGACGCCACTGAAGAACTGCTTGGCGATGATGGCCGCGAGCGAGCCGTACAGGAAGAAGTCATACCACTCGAAGACCGTGCCGAGGCTCGAGGCGAAGATGACTTTCTTGTGGCCCTTGGTCAGGGTGCCCGCCGCATGGTGCGGGCCTGGTGCAGTGCTGGACATAAGACGCTTCCCCTCCGAAGCAATCGTTGTGGGTGGGTGCCGACCGTTGGTCGGCACTCAATTCGGTAGATGCCGACCTTGGCCGGCACCCCATCTCGGTAGGTGCCGGCCGCTGGCCGGCACGCTCTTAGAAGCTGTACTTCGTGGTGAACTGCAATCGGGTGATGTCACCCTTGTTGCCGTTCTCCACTTCGCGACGGCCGTACATCAGTTCGGCGCCGATATCGACCTTGGGCAGCGGCGAATAGAAGATGTTGCCGCGGATGCTCTGCACGCTCTTGGTCACCAGCGGGCCGAGGATGCTGTCGTTGTCGTAGTCGCTGCGCGCATAGATCAGGTTGGTGCGCAGCTTCGGCGAGAACGCATGCCGCCAGCCCACGTAGCCGGCCAGCACGCCGGTCGGGTTGAGCTCGTCGCGGGCCACGTCGTAGGCGCTGTCGGCGGTGATGCCCAGGCCGATGTAGCGGGCGATGCCTTCGCCGCCGGTCAGCTGGTAGTGCAGCGAATCGCTGTCACCCATCACCCATTTGCCGCCCAGGGTCAGGCCGCCGGCCACCTTGTCGGCCTTCGCGCCGGTGGCCTGGTTGTCCACCTTCAACTGGCGGACGATGCCACCGACACCAAAGGTGCCCCAGTCGCCCTTCCAGCCATAACGCATGGTCAGGTCGGGCAGGCTGCCACGGTCGGAGTTGGCGCTGGCGTTGGTCCAGGCCCCGGTGACCGGGTTGCGGGTACCGGTGAGGGTGGTGGTTTCCGGGTTTTCCAGTGCGACGCTGAAGCCGCCCTGGGTGTAGCGCACCTGGGCCTGGCGCACGAAGATCACGCCGTCGGTGGGGCCGACGAAGTCGACCGCCTCCGGCAGCGCGGCCGCGTCCATGAAGTTGGACCAGGTCTGGCCGGCCATCCAGTTGTTCCAGTACATGTAGGCGTGGCGCAGGGTCACGCCATAGGTATTGGTGGCGGTCTGGTTGCCCAGCGAATTGCCGAAGAAGTCCATCTCGAAGAACGCACCGGCCTTGTTGCCCGATTCGCTCACGTTGTCGATGCCCAGGTTGAAGCGCGAGAACTTGGCGTGGGCGTTGAAGTCGGTGCCCGAACGCTTGCCGCTGCCGCCGGCGCCTTCCACCGGGGTCTGGCCCGGCAGGTACAGCGAACGGCCGGTGGCGTCGTCGGCCAGCTGGCCATCGCTGGTCTGGGTGGCCAGGAAGTCGGCCTTGATGAAGCCGCCGATCTTGACCGTGGTACCCGGCGCGGCGCCCGGGGTGATGGTGGTGACCTGGATCGGCTGCTTGCCCGCCGGCACCGAGGCGACCGGCTTCTGCCCGGCCTGCACCGTGCGCACTTCGGTCACCGCCTGCTGGGTCTGGCTGATCTGGGTCTGTTGTTGTTGCTGCGAAGACAGCAGCAGCTGGACCTGGCGTTCCAGTTCGGCAACGCGTGCTTCCAGTGCCTTCTCTTTGGCGGTCTCTGCGAACGCCATGCCCGGTGCGACCAGGGCGACCAACAGGCAGGCCGCCAAAGGTGTGCGCACGGCTTTCAACGTACGGTGGCTCATGTTGCCCTCTCTCCCAAGTGGCAAGGTGATGCCGCGCGTGGGGCACGGTCGAGCCGAGACTGCGGGGCGTTCGCGCACAGCGGCTATTGGCCATTGGTCGAACCCGGCCCTGCTGGGCGCTCACTTTCGACCATGGTCTAACCAGGGTGGTGACGCGGCCGGGGGTGAATGGGGCAAACTGAGGGGGATCGGTCGTTGCGATGCTGCGACCGCACATACAAAGTCAACGTGCAAGTGAGGGTGCCATGGCTGATATCTACCCCGTCGATCCGCAGTTCGCCGCCAAGGCACGCATCGACAAGACGTCGTACGAACAGCAGTACCAGGCGTCGGTGACCGACCCGGATGGTTTCTGGGGCAAGGCCGCCGAGCGCCTGCAATGGATGCGCAAGCCGACGAAGATCAAGAACGTCAGCTATGACCTGTCCGACTTCCACATCAAGTGGTTCGAAGATGGCGAGCTCAATGCCAGCGTGAACTGCCTGGATCGCCAGCTGGAAACGCGCGGCGACAAGACCGCCCTGCTGTTCGAGCCGGACGGCCCGGATGCACCGGCCCAGCACGTGACCTATCGCGAGCTGTACGAGCGCACCTGCCGCCTCGGCAACGCGCTGCGCAACCTCGGCGTCAAGAAGGGCGACCGGGTCACCATCTACCTGCCGATGATCGTCGACGCCGCGGTGGCCATGCTGGCCTGTGCGCGCATCGGTGCGATCCACTCGGTGGTGTTCGGTGGCTTCGCGCCGAATTCGATCGCCGACCGCGTCAGCGACTGCCAGAGCAAGCTGATCATCACCGCCGACGAGGGCCTGCGCGGTGGCCGCAGGATTCCGCTGAAGGCCAACGTTGATGCCGCGCTGAAGCTGCCGGGCACGAATACGGTTGAAACCGTGCTGGTGGTGCGCCACACCGGCGGCGCGGTGGACATGCAGGCCCCGCGCGACCGCTGGTTCCACGATGTGGTGGACAGCCAGCCGTCCACCTGCGAACCGGAACGCATGAACGCGGAAGATCCGCTGTTCATCCTCTACACCTCCGGTTCCACCGGCAAGCCGAAGGGTGTGCTGCATACCACCGGCGGTTACCTGCTGTACGCGGCCTACACCCATGAAGCGGTGTTCGACCTGCGCGAGGACGACGTCTACTGGTGCACCGCCGATGTCGGCTGGGTCACCGGCCACAGCTACATCGTGTACGGGCCGCTGGCCAACGGCGCGACCTCGCTGATGTTCGAAGGCGTGCCGAACTACCCGGACACCTCGCGTTTCTGGAACGTCATCGACAAGCACAAGGTGACCATCTTCTACACTGCCCCGACCGCCATCCGCGCGCTGATGCGCGAAGGCGAGGAGCCGGTGAAGAAGACCTCGCGCGCGTCGCTGCGCCTGCTCGGCAGCGTCGGCGAGCCGATCAATCCGGAAGCCTGGCGCTGGTACTACGAAGTGGTCGGCGACAGCCGCTGCCCGATCGTCGATACCTGGTGGCAGACCGAGACCGGCGGCATCCTGATCTCGCCGCTGGCCGGCGCGATGGACCTCAAGCCGGGGTCGGCCACCCTGCCCTTCTTCGGCGTGCAGCCGGCGCTGGTCAATGCCGATGGCGAGATCCAGGACGGCCCGACCGAAGGCAACCTGATCATCCGTGATTCCTGGCCGGGCCAGATGCGCACGGTGTACGGCGACCACCAGCGTTTCATCGATACGTATTTCCGCACCTACCCGGGCAGCTACTTCACCGGCGACGGTTGCCGCCGCGACGAGGACGGCTACTACTGGATCACCGGCCGCGTTGACGACGTGATCAATGTGTCGGGCCACCGCATCGGCACCGCCGAAGTGGAAAGCGCGCTGGTCTCGCACCCGAAGGTGGCCGAAGCGGCGGTCGTGGGCTTCCCGCATGACGTGAAGGGCCAGGGCATCTACGCCTACGTGACGCTGGTGGCCGAAGAGGCGCCGAGCGATGAGTTGCACAAGGAGCTGATCGCCTGGGTGCGCAAGGAAATCGGCCCGATCGCCACGCCCGACCACCTGCAGTGGGCGCCGGGCCTGCCGAAGACCCGCTCGGGCAAGATCATGCGCCGCATCCTGCGCAAGATCGCCGAGAACGCGCCGGACCAGCTCGGCGATACCTCGACCCTGGCCGACCCATCGGTGGTGGCCTCGCTGGTGGACGAGCGCAAGGTGCGCTGACGTACGACCCGGGGCCGAATCCCGGGGCCGGATCCCGTTCCGCCAGGAACGGGCTCTGCCCCCCGGAGGATCTGGCCCCATGCAGTTTCCCCCCACGGTTCCCCCCGACCATGACCACCCTCCTGATTGCCGATGACCACCCGCTGTTCCGCGAAGCCCTGCGTGGGGCCGTGCAGCGGGTCATCCCCGGCGTGCAGCTGTTCGAGGCCGACAGCGTGGAAGCGCTGTATGCACTGGCCGACCAGCACAACGACGCCGACCTGGTCCTGATGGACCTCAACATGCCCGGTGCGCAGGGTTTCAACGCGCTGGTGCACATGCGTTCGCTGCACCCGCACCTGCCGGTGGTGGTGGTGTCCGCACGCGAAGAAGCCACGGTGATGCGCCGCGCGCTCGACCACGGTGCGCTGGGCTTCATTCCGAAGTCTGCGGATTCGGACACCATCGGCCACGCACTGGGCACCATCCTCGATGGCGAGACCTGGGCGCCGCCGGAAGCGCACAACGTGCCGCCGACCGGCAGCGAAGAACGCGAAGTCGGCCAGCGCCTGCGTGAGCTGACCCCGCAGCAGTTCCGCGTGCTGCAGATGCTGGGCGCCGGGCGCTTGAACAAGCAGATCGCCTACGACCTCAACGTCTCCGAAGCGACGATCAAGGCCCACGTCACCGCCATCCTGCGCAAGCTGGGCGTGACCAACCGCACCCAGGCCGTGCTGATGGCCGGCAAGCTGGCCATCGACGACGACGCCATCGTGCTGCCGCCGGAAGAAGATTGAGGTAGTGCCGGCCGCTGGCCGGCAATCGCTTGGAACCGCGCCGCCGCTGTGCTCGCCGGGCATGGCCCGGCGCCACCTGGGCAACATCGCCGACTCGAACGACGCTTTCGGCCCTGTGGCTGAACCGGCTGTCGTTGCAAACTGCTGCTGCCATTCCACACACCGCCGACAATGAACAATCCGCTCGACACCACAGGGGCTCGGCTACAGCTCCAACCGGAAGAACGGGAGTCCATCCGCAGGTTGATTGCCTTCGTCCGCGAAGGCTGTCCAGACGGCGCTTGTCCTCCCGGTTTTCCTGCTGACCGGATCGACGACTTCAGGCGCGCAGCCCTCGAGTACTTCTCCGATCCGCCAGATCCCATCAATCATTTCCGGATTGATGTCCCCAGCGATGAGTACATCCGTGCTGAGGCCCAGGTCTACGAGCACCCATCGGGTATTCACGTGGAGTTGGATCTATTCGCTGATGGCGAGCGATGCGACTTGACCGCCACTTTCGATCTTGATCGTGAGAGTGCAGCGTTCAGCGGGCCCAGGCTGTACGACATGCACGTGATGTAGCCGGTTGTGGCAGGAGCCATGCCGGCCAGCGGCCGGCACTACCGCATCCCGGGTGGGTGCCAAGCTTGCTTGGCACGCCTTTGCTTCGCCCTGTTATAGCCATCGCTATACAAACCAGCCCTGCCTGCGCGTTTCGCTGGAAATGCGCCACGCGCGAGTCGCGATGCTAAGCTTCGCGTCCCCTTGGGGAGTAGCCGGATTCCTTCGCAGGAATCGTCCACGTCAACATACTCGGCCAGTGCGCCGTGGCGTGGACAACCATGATGGTTGGCGAGACCAGCGGCCCGCGCGCGCAACGTCAGGTTGGGCGCGAGCGCGAGCCGTGCGTCCGTCCTTGCCCGACCTCAGCAGCTGTCCATGTCCCCCATTTCGATCCTCCTGATCGGCTTTGCCATGTCCACCGATGCCTTCGCTGCGGCGATCGGCAAGGGTGCGGCCATGCGCAAGCCGGTGTTCCGCGATGCACTGCGTGCCGGCATCATCTTCGGCGTCATCGAGGCGATCACGCCCATCATCGGCTGGCTGCTCGGTCGCGCCGCCCTGCAGTACGTGGAAGCTTTCGACCACTGGATCGCGTTCGGCCTGCTCGGTGCGCTGGGCATCCACATGATCTACAACGGCCTGCGCCCGGATAGTGCCGAGGACGACGAGGACCCCTCGCATCACCACGGCTTCTGGAAGCTGGCGCTGACCGGTTTCGCCACCAGCATCGACGCGATGGCGGTGGGTATCGGCCTGGCCTTCATGGACGTCCATATCGGCGTGATGGCCGCGGTCATTGGCCTGTGCACGCTCTCCATGGTCACCGTCGGCATCATGCTCGGCCGTGTGCTGGGCAGCATGGTCGGCAAGCGTGCCGAGATCATCGGTGGCGTGATCCTGGTGATCATCGGCGCGATGATCCTGTACGAGCACCTGCACGGCGTGGGGTAACGCTTCCGCGATTACGTGGTTGCCGGCCAGCGGCCGGCACTACTGCGCATCGCGCAGCGCGCCCAGGAAGGCGCGCAGCGAGGCCGGCTTGATCGGCTTGGTCAGCACGCGGTAGCCGCGTTCGCGTGCCATCCGCTTCAGTTCGTCGCGGCCATCGGCGGTCAACAACGCACCCGGCAGCGGGTAACCGGCGGCTTCACGCAACGCCACCAGTGCATCCAGGCCGTCCATGCGGTCGTGCAGGTGGTAGTCCACCAGCATCACCTGCGGGCGCTCGGCGATCTTCTCCAGTGCCTGGTCAACGGTGGCGGCGGTGATCACCTGCACCTGCCAGCGACCGAGCAGCGCGCGCATGCCGTCGAGGATCTCTTCGTCGTTGTCCACGCACAGCACGCGCAGGCCGGCCAGCGAATCGCTGCGCAGCGGCGCGGCTGCGGCCTGTACCGGCGCGGCCAGTTCGGTGTAGCCCGGTAGCGGCGCCACCCGCGGCAGGATGATCGAGAACATCGACCCTTTGCCGACCCGACTGCGCGCATTGAGGCGATGGTCAAGCAGGCGCGAGATGCGCTGGCAGATCGACAGGCCCAGGCCCAACCCCTGTTCGCCCCAGTCGAACGGCTGCTGGTAGCGGTGGAACTCGTCGAAGATCTGCCGCATGTGGTGCTCGGGAATGCCCGGGCCGGTATCCCATACCTGCAGCTCCACTTCGTTGCCACGCTGGCGCACCGCCAGCACGATGCGGCCCTGACGGGTGTAGCGCAGCGCATTGGCCAGGAAGTTCTGCAGCACGCGGCGCAGCAGGCGGCGATCACTGCGCACCCAGGCCGGACGCGTGAACAGGTCCAGGCGCAGGCCACGGCCGGCGGCGACCGGCGTGTACTGCGCGGCCAGTTCGCGCATCAGCGCGCTCACGTCGAACTCGCCGATCACCGGGTGCAGGCCACCGGCATCCAGCCGCGACACGTCCAGCAGGCCATCAAGCAGTTCTTCGGCAGCACGCAGCGACGCATCCACGCGCTCGGCCAGGTGCTTCTGCTCGTCGCTCACATGGTCGCTGTCGCGCAGCGCCGAAGCAAACAGCCGTGCGGCGTTCAACGGCTGCAGCACGTCATGGCTGATCGCCGCCAGGAAGCGGGTCTTCGACTGCTGCGCGACCTCGGCCTCGTGCGAGCGCTCGGCCACGCGCTGTTCCAGCGTCTCGTTGGCCTCCAGCAGTGCTTTTTCCGCGTGCTTGTAGTCGGTGATGTCGTTGTAGCTGGTCACGTAACCGCCGCCGGGCAGCGCCTGGCCGCGCATCTCGATCACCTTGCCGTCGCTGCGGGTGCGCTCGAACACGTGCGGTGAGCCGGCGCGCATGTAGCCGATGCGGCGGTTGATTTGCACTTCGATATCGCCCTCGCCCAGCTCGCCGCGCTCGGCGTTGTAGCGGATCAGGTCGGCCACCGGGCGGCCCACGTAGAGCATGCCGTCGGGGTAGCCGAACATGTCCTGGTAGCGGCGGTTCCATGCGGTCAGGCGCATGTCCGGATCAACCACGCTGACCCCGGCGCTGATGTTCTCCAACGTGGTCGACAGGATCTCGCGGTTGAAGCGCAGCTCCTGCCCCGCTTCGTCCAGCACCGCCACCACTTCGCCCAGGTCCATGCCCGAGCCACGCAGCAGGCTGGTCAGCAGCAGGCGCGCCGATGCCGCGCCGATCGAGGCCGCCAACAGACGCTCGGTGAACTGTACCCACGGCCGGTCCGCAGGCGCCGAGGATTGCAGCTCGCGGCCCAGCGACTGCGCCTGCTCGAAGAACGAACGCCGCGCGTGGCGCTCACCGACCACGCGCGACGCCAGTGCCAGCAGGTCGCCCACGTGCACGTGGCCGGGCCAGCCGCCGGCCACCGACGGGCGTTCGGCATACGGATCGAGGAAGGGTGCGGCACGCAGTCGCTCGTCGACGCCGGGCCGCCAGCGCGCGGACACCAGCATCATCGTCGCCGCATTGACCAGCAGCGACCAGAACGTGCCATGGGTCAGCGGATCCCAACCGGTCATGCCGAACAGCTGCTGCGGGCGCAGCCACTCGATGCCGAACGGTCCATGCTGCACCCAGCCGGCATCGACCCAGCCGGCCATGGTCATCGCCGGCAACAGCAGGGTGTACAGCCAGGTGGCGAAGCCGAGCAGCATGCCCACCTCGACGCCGCGCCGGCTGGCACCACGCCAGTACAGGCCGCCGATCAGGCCCGGTGCGAACTGCGCCACCGCTGCGAACGCCATCAGGCCGTACGAGGCCAGCGTGCTGTCGTTGCTGCTGGTGCGGTAGTAGCTGTAGGCCATCAGCGCCAGCAGCAGGATCGCCAGGCGGCGGATCCACAGCACGCGCGAGGCGACGTCGGCGGCCTCCTGGTGGTCGCCACTGCGACGCAGCAGCACCGGCATCACCAGGTCGTTGCTGACCATGGTGGCCAGTGCGATGGACGACACGATGACCATGCCGGTGGCCGCCGAAAAGCCGCCCACGTAGGCGATCAGCGCCAGCGCGTTGCGGCCCTCGGCCAGCGGCAGGGCCAGCACCATCGAGTCGTCGGCGACGCTGCCGCCGGTGCCGAACAGGGTCACGCCGGCGGTGGCGATCGGCAGCACCATGCCCGAGATCAGTACCAGGTAGCCGCCGAACATCCAGCGCGCGCGGCGCACGTCGCGCACATCGCCGCACTCGACCACGGCCACGTGGAACTGGCGCGGCAGGCAGATGATGGCCAGGAAACTGAGCAGCGTCTGCGAGATGAAGCCCACCGGCGGCAGGCCGGTGAACAGCGTATGCACCGACTCGACCACCGCGTCGGTGCGGTTGCTCAGCCACAGGTAGGCGAACACGCCCACGGCCAGCATCGCCAGCAGCTTGATCACCGATTCGAAGGCGATGGCCAGCATCATGCCGTGGTGGTGTTCGGTGGCATCGACCTGGCGGGTACCGAACAGGGTGGCGAACAGCGCCATCAGCAGCGCCACGTACAGCGCGGGATCGGTGAAGAAGCCGGTCGGGCCGGTGTTGCCGGTCAGCACCTGCAGGCTCATCGCCACCGCTTTGTACTGCAGCGCCAGGTACGGAATGATGCCGATCAGCGCGATGATCGCCACCAGCGCCGCCAGCCGCCGGGAACGGCCGAAGCGCGAGGAGATGAAATCGGCGATGGAGACCACGTTCTGGCTGCGCGCGATCAGCGCCAGGCGCTCGATGATGCGCCAGCCGAACAGCAGCAGCAGCAGTGGGCCGATGTAGATGGGCAGATAGCCCACGCCGTTGCGCACGGCGGTGCCGACCGCGCCGTAGAAGGTCCACGACGAGCAGTACACGGCCAGTGCCAGGCTGTAGACCACCGGCCGCAGCCACGGCCGGTCGGGGTACATCGGCCGACGGTCGCCCCACCACGCCACGCCGAACAGCAGCGCGGCATAGGCAACCGAGACCAGCAGCAGGATCCAGCTGGAGACCACGCGTGCGTTTCCGTCAGGACAGGGGTCAGTAGATCACGACCGCTGGTCGTGCGGGTAGGTCACGAGGAAGGACCGCAAGGGTGGGGCATGGCAGTAGGTCACGATCGTTGATCCGTCTGGTGGGTCACGACCGTTGGTCGTGACGGGGACATCCGTGCCCACTAACAGTGGGCACCTACCGGGAATCAATGGGCACCCACCAGGAAGCGGTGGGCGCCTGCCAGGTACCGGCGTTATTGGGCCGGCACGCCCATTTCCTTCAGCAGCTCGGGCGCCGGGTAGACCTTGGCCAGCAGCCAGCGCAGGTAGCGCATGTCCACGTGCACGGCGCGCTTGTAGCGCGGGTCGAACCACCAGCTGGCGCTGACCGACTCCCAGTTGCTGTCGAAGTTCAGGCCGATCAGTTCGCCCCTGGCGTTGAGCACCGGCGAGCCGGAGTTGCCGCCCGTGGTGTCCAGGTTGGTCAGGAAGTTGACCGTCTGGGTCTTCAGTGCCGGATCGGCGGTGCTGCCGAAGTCACCCTTGGCGATGGCGGCCAGCAGCGGCTTGGGTGCATCGAACGGGTAGGCGTTGGTGTTCTTCTCGACGATGCCGGCCACGGTGGTCACCGGCGAGTAGGTCACGCCATCGCGCGGGTGCAGCGCCTCGACCTTGCCGTAGCTGATGCGCAGGGTGCGGTTGGCATCCGGGTACACCGCGCGGCCCTGCCTGGCACGCCAGGCGAACAGCGCCTGCATGTACGCCGGGCGCAGGCGCAGCTGCTCGCCTTCGCGGGTCTTGCTCTCGTTCTCGATGCGCAGCTGCGCGGCCACCAGCGGGCCGGCCACGGTGATCAGCGGATCGGCGGCCAGTGCCTTGCCTTCGCGTGCGGCGGCAAAGCGCGACAGGCGCTGCGCTTCCTCACCCAGCTGGGTGCCGGCATACAGGGTGTCCAGCGCCTTGGCCAGCTGCTGTGGGGTACGACCAAAGGCCGCGTCGAACTCGGCCACGCGCTGCGCGTCCGGCAGCTGCTGGTAGCGGGTCAGCAGGGTGGTCAGCAGGGCCTTCTCGACCTCCGGCGCGTAACGGCGCTGGACCTGCTTGAGCACCCCTTCGATCATCGCCTGGTCGCGCTGCTGGTAGCCGCTCTCGCGCTGCGCGTCCGGCTTGGCCGATTCGATGCGCAGGCGTTCCAGCAGCAGCGCCGAGCGCAGCAGCTGGCTCTGCGCGGCCATCTGCTCCAGCAGCAGGTCACGCTCGCCCACCGCCGCACCCTGCGACAGGTTGGCCAGCAGCGCCTTGATGTCGCCCTGGTACCTGCGGTCGGTGGCAGCCAGCATGGCCGTCTCGTCGACCGCACGCTGTGCCTTGGCGTCGCTGCGCAGCAGGCCTTCCAGCTCACCGGCGGCACGCTTGCGGTTGTTCTTCAGCGACTGCAGCTGCGAGGCGTAGCGGGTACGCGCCTGCGCGTCCTTGGCGCTGGCGGCCTCGATGGTGTCGATCATCTGCTGGAACACCGATACGCGGCGCGGCAGCACGGTATCGATCTGGCCGGCGAATTCGGCCGCGGTGCGGTGGCGGTAGGTGATGCCCGGGTAACCGGCCAGCATCGCGTAATCGCCTTCCTTCGGGCCTTCCACCGACATCTGCAGGTGTGCCGGCGCCTGGTAGGGCACGTTGTCCTTGCTGTAGGCGGCCGGCTTGCCGTCCTTGCCCACGTAGGCGCGCAGCAGGGTGAAGTCGCCGGTGTGGCGGGGCCACATGAAGTTGTCGATCTCATCGCCGTAGTTGCCGATCGCACGCGGCGGCGCATACACCAGGCGCACGTCGCTCAGTTCCAGCTGGGCAATGCGGTAGAAATCGGTGCCGTAGTACATGTTGGCCACCGAGCAGCGCACGCTGCCGTCCTTCTCGCACTCGGCCACGATCTGCTTGCTGGCTGCATCCACGGCATCGAAGTAGGCACGGCCGGTCTTGCCACGAGCCTGCGCCAGCACCTGGTCGGTCACCTTGTCGAAGCCGACGGTGACCAGCACGCGGAAGTCCGGGTTGGCCGGGCGCTCGTCGGCACGGTCCCTGGCGATGAAGCCACCAGCGATCAGGTCGTGCTCGGGCGAGCTGTTGTACTGGATCACGCCCATCGCCACGTGGTGGTTGGTCAGCAGCAGGCCGTCGGCGGACACGAACGAACCGGTGCCACCACCGGCGCGCACCACGGCGCTCAGCGGCGGCGCGGTGACGTTGGCCAGGTCGGCCGGATTGCCCTTGAAGCCAGCGGCCTGCAGCGGTTGGGCCAGGTCCGGCAGCTGCGTCGGCATCCACATGCCTTCATCGGCGTGGGCGCCGGTGGCGAGGGTCAGGCCCAGGGCCAGGGCGGTGGGAAGGGCTTTGCGTGATGACATGAGGCAATCCGGTACGACAGAACAGCCCGGGACCATAGCCCGTGGGGCGCTGTCGGGCAACGCCCGATAGTCAGGCCTGCGCCGCGCTCCTAGAATTGCCGTTTTCTGCACATCGGACGTTCGCAGATGATCGTCGGCATCGATCTTGGCACCACCCATTCCCTCATCGGCAGGCACACGGCAGCAGGGCCGCAGCTGTTCCCCAATGCCCATGGCGAGCTGTTGACCCCTTCGGTGGTCAGCCTCGTCGATGGTGCCGTACTGGTCGGCCAGCCGGCCCGTGACCGCCTGGTCAGCCATCCGCAGCAGACCGTGGCCCATTTCAAGCGCTGGATGGGCAGCGACCGTGAGACCCGGCTGGGTGAGCGCAGTTTCCGTCCCGAGGAGCTCTCGGCCATGGTGCTGCGCTCGCTGCTGGCCGACGCCGAAGCCGCCCTGGGCCACAAGGTGGAGGAAGCGGTGATCAGCGTGCCGGCCTACTTCTCCGACGCCCAGCGCAAGGCCACCCGGGCCGCCGGCGAACTGGCCGGCATCCGCGTCGAGCGCCTGATCAATGAACCCACGGCCGCTGCGCTGGCCTATGGTCTGCAGGAGCGTGACGGCGAAGGCCGCGTGCTGGTGCTGGACCTGGGCGGCGGCACCTTCGACGTCTCCATCCTGGAACTGTTCGATGGCGTGGTCGAAGTGCATGCCAGCGCCGGCGACAATTTCCTGGGCGGCGAGGATTTCCTGCAGGTACTCGTGCAGGCCTTCCACGCCGACCAGGGCACGTCCGCCAGCGACCTGTCCGCTGCCGAGCAGGCGCAGCTGCTGCGTCGGCTGGAACTGTTCAAGCGCGAACTCAGCCAGAGCGGCACTGCCAGCCTGCAGTTGCCCCTGGCCGGCAGCGAACGCCAGTGGCAGCTGGATGAAGCTCGCTACGCCCAGCTCTGCGAGCCACTGCTGCTGCGCATGCGCGCGCCCATCGAGCGCGCGATCCGCGACGCCCGGCTCAAGCCCGAGGCCCTGGACGACATCATCCTGGTCGGCGGTGCGGTACGCATGCCGATGGTCAGCAGGCTTGCGACCCGCATGTTCGGCCGGCTGCCGCTGCGCCATGTCCATCCGGACCAGGCGATTGCCTTGGGTGCCGCCGTTGCAGCGGGATTGAAGGCGCGCGACGAATCCCTGCGCGAAGTCGTGCTGACCGATGTCTGCCCCTACACGCTCGGCACGCAGGTGTCCCGCCAGGATGCTGCCGGTGGCGAGCGCAGCGGCTATTTCCACCCGATCATCCAGCGCAACAGCGTGGTGCCGGTCAGCCGCGAGGATCGCTTCTACCCGCTGCACGAGCGGCAAAGTGCCATCCGCATCGACGTGTTCCAGGGCGAGAGCCCGACGGTGGATCGCAACATCAAGCTCGGTGAGCTGACCGTGCCGCTGACCCATTCTGTCCCGATGCAGGAACGCAGCGTCACCGCCCGCTTCACCTACGACGTGAACGGGCTGCTGCAGGTCGAAGTCACCGAGGATGCCACCGGCAGGCGCCACGAGCTCATCCTGGAACAGAATCCCGGGCTGCTGTCACCCGAAGAGATCCAGCAGCGCCTGCGCGCGCTGGAAGCGCTGAAGATCCACCCGCGTGACGCCCAGCCCAACCTCGCGGTGATCGCCCGCACCGAGCGCCTGTACGAGGAACGCATCCATCACCGTGAACAGTTGCAGTCGTGGCTGAGCAGCTTCCGCCATGTGCTGGAGAGCCAGGATGCCGTTGCCGTCGAGCGTCATCGCCGTCAGCTGGACGAGGCACTCGACGCCCTCGAGCGCGATGCATGAGCTGGGCACTGCACGTCCTGGAGCTGGACCAAACGGCTGACGAGCGCGCGGTCAAGCGCGCCTATGCAAAGCGCCTGCGGGTGACTCGACCCGAAGAGGATCCCATCGCCTTCCAGCACCTGCATGAGGCCTATCAGGCGGCATTGGACTGGGTCCGCCAGGAAGCGCTGGCCGATATCGCGGACGAAGACGAACCGGCGGAGCATGCAACCGACATCGCACCCTGGCCGCCCGACGCAGACGTGGCATGGGCGCCGCCCGAAACGCGTTCGTACTCGCCTCCATGGCCACCTCGCGGCACGCCTGTGCTGCTGCGCACGGCACCAGTGGCGGAACTGGAGGGAGCGGTCCACGTATCGGGCCATGCGCACACGATCCTGCGCATGGCCCATCTGTCTTCCCCTGAAGACTTCGGCCCCTGGCTGGAGGCCACGCCGGTGCTGTGGTCGCTGCGCTACAAGCCATTGGTGGGCGACGCGCTGCTGGATGAACTGGCACGCAGTCACAACAGCGTCAGCGCAGCCAACATGGGTCTGCTGGCACGCTGCTTTGGCTGGGATGATGTACACGACGGCGTGGACCCGGACAGGCTGGCATCGATCCAGTCGCGCGGTCATCGGCGCTGGGCTGCCGAATCCGGCAATGCGGCGGAGCTGTCGGCGCTGCTGGAGGAGGAGGGCAGCCTGCGGCTGGGGAGGGTCACCCTTGCGCGTTGCCTGCGCTACCTGTCGCAGCCATGGCACGCGCGACGATCCCTCTGGCAGGCGCAGCTGCCCGAGCACATCATTGAGGTCAACGCGCTGCTGGATGCGCTGGAGCGCGGCGGCCAGGAGCCATTGCCCGCCGCCTGGGATCGGCAGCAGGTGCAGTTCTGGCGCAGCCTTGCCGACGTTTCCCGTCCCAACCGCTGGCGTTGCCAGGTCAATGCGCTGCGGGGCGGCCTGTTGGCTGCCCTGACGCTCGCGATTGCCGGTGGCTCGACTCTCATGAGTCTTGCCCAGCGTGACCTGCGCACCGCCGCCGCGCTCGGCATAGGCGGCGTGCTGCTCGGGGTCCTGCTCGCCCTGGCCGGCGCTCTGTGGGTCCATGTCCGTTGGGCGCTGCGCCAGCTGACGCTGGATCTGCCCCCTTCGCGCTGGGGATGGCTACTGGCGTTGCCAGCGCCGCTGATCGCCCTCGCCAGCCTGATCCTGGTCCATGGCCTGGATCTGCGGCTGGAAGGTACGTTGCTGCTGTTCCCTGGCCTTGCTCTGGCGACGGCACGCTGGATCCGGCGCGAGGATGGCCGGGGATTCCGGCCGCGCAACCTGATTGGACCGGGCATCGGCATGTTCGTCCCCGAAGTGGGCTGCGCCCTGGTCCTGCTGCTATGGACCACCTGGTTCCTGCGTGACAGGTGCCGTCGCCTGTCGATCGACCTGCCTCCACCTGCTTCTGGAAACACCGTGTGAACCGGGCACTGGACGCTCTCGGGCTCGACGCCAGCGCCGACGAAAAGGCGATCAAGCGCGCCTACGCGCAGAGACTGCGCGCGGCACGCCCGGACGAAGACCCGGTGGCATTCCAGGCGCTGCACGAGGCTTACCAGCAGGCCCTGCTGTGGGCACGCAGCCGCACGCAATGGCAGGAGGAAAGCAGTGCAGAAGCGCTGTCGACGCCACCTGCAGACAACAGCCCACCCGGCCCACCGGCGCCGTACGACAGCCATTCGCCGATGGACCACATGCCGGTGCTGCATCATCCATGCACGCCCGACACCGACATGCCGGACGATGTGGTGGAGCCATCATTGAACCTGCCCCGGTTTGCGCGCCTGCTGATCAACACCGCCGGCGACGCCGACCCGGCCAGCTTCGAGCACTGGCTGGCCCATCGCCCGGAGCTGTGGTCATTGGCCGACAGGCCGCGTATCGGTGACGTGGTACTGCAGCAGCTGCTGCACCAGGGCCAGCCGCTGTGCGAGTCCAACTTCGATCTGCTGGGTCGATACTTCTGCTGGGATGAGATCCGGGCTGATATCGATCCCTACCGGGTCCGCGCACGGCGCAACCTGCTGCATCGCCGCTGGCAGCTGCAGCCGCGCAACCACACGGCCCTCACCGCAGCCCTGGACCAACCGCATGACCGGGTGTCCGTAACCGAGGCCCATGCCCGCATGGAACGCTTGACCCGACCGTGGCACTGGCTGCAATCGCTGCTGTCGGCCAGCGTGCCCGGGCGTGCTGGCATCATGCGGCAAACGATGCAGCGTCTGGGAGTGCATGGTGTCCGTGACACGCTGGCGCCACTGGACACGGATCAGGTCGCCTTCTGGATGGCGGTATCCCAACCCGGGCACTTCAATCTCATGAAGATGCAGGTGGCCATTGTCCGCTGCCTGCTGGGCGCTCTCGTCGTGCTGGCCGTTCTGGCGGCGCTGGCATTGCTCGGTGATGCCGCTCGCCCTATCGCGATCAGCACGTCCAGCATGAAACACGTGGCAATTCATGCCTCGGTGGTCATCGTGTCTGGCGTCCTCATGCTGACGCCTTTCGTTGGAGGCACCCCATCGCGGACGGCGTCCGCGCCAGCGCCCGTCGAGCCACCGTCGGCGCTAGATGGGCACGGCATGCTCACGCACGGGCCTCGTCCGCGCAGGCCAGCCCCCTCCTTCGCCGTTGTCAGCCAGACCGATCCCAACACAGAGGGTGGTTGAGGGGCAGCGGGTTATTTCTCCCGCCGCCAGTTGATCGACCCGCGGTTTTCCACGGTGCTCGACTCCACTTCCACGTCGAACCCGCGGCGCAGCAGGTACTTCAGCGTGATCACCGAACCGGCACCGACCAGCGACACGCCGTAGCCGACGTACAGCTTGGGCGAGATGTACTTGCCGACACCGATCACCGAGCCGCCCAGCGCGCGCGACTGGCTCACGCCGGCGTCGTCCAGGCCCAGCTTGGCGCCCAGCTGCGAAGCCAGCAGGCCGCTGCCCGCCGAGAGCGCCGCCGAGGCCGCGTTGACCTGCTGCGCCTGGTCGCTGCTGGCACCGGTCAGGCTGCGTCCCAGCACCAGATAGGCCAGTGCCTCGGACTGCGACATTGCCGGATCGGACCACACGTCCGCGCGCGGCTGCTGCGCACGCCCGGTCACGTCGATGCCGGCGGTGACATCACCGATCCGGCGCTCGGCGCGGATGTTGATGCGCGGGTCGGACACCGCGTTGTAGTTCCAGGTGAGGTTGCCGCGGGTGATGGTCAGGTCCTGCCCATACGCCTTGTAGCGGCCGCTCACTTCCAGGCCGCCATTGGCGGTCATTTCACGGCCGGGCTTGGCCCAGACCTGCATCTTGCCGGTCAGCGCGCCCTTCAGGCCGAACCCGGTCATCTTCACCTTGTCGCCGAGGCTGACCGTCAGGTCCATGTCCAGCGGCGAGGTGCGCGACTCTTCCGGATCGGCCGGGTCCAGCACCACCACGTCTTCGGACACCGAGGTGCCACGGTCCAGGCGCTCCAGGTCGATGTCGGCCTCGGGCACGTGCACGGTGCCACGCAGCTCCATCGCTGCCTTGGCCAACGTGAAGTCGAGGTTGGGGTTGGCGACGATGCGCAGCTCGCTGGTGTTGGACAGCAGCACGTTCTCGCCGTGGATCTTCAGCTGCAGCGGCTGTGCATCACCGAACCACGACAGGCCGCCGTCGACATACAGCGTGCCCTGGCCCGAGTTGGCCTGCGCGGTGATCTTGGCCGAGCCGTCGGGCTGGGCCACGAAGCTGCCCTTGCCCTGGTCGAAGGTCAGGCCAAGCGCGGGGAATTCGCCCTTGAAGTTGCTCAGCTGCGCGTCGCCGCCCAGCGACGGCTGCCCGCGCGTACCGCGCAGGCTGACGTGGCCTTCGATCAGGCCGGTCGGGCGCACGATGTCCGGCGAGAACAGCTCCAGCCAGTACAGCCGCGACATGTTGAGGTAGAGCTCACCGTTCAGCGGTGCGCTGGCTTCCCAGCCGGTCTGCATCTTCGCGTCGACGAAGCCATTGCCCTGGAAGCCCATGCCCAGGTAGCCCTTGATGCTGGCCGGGGTCATGTCGAGCTTCAGCGAGAACTGGTCATAGCGCACCAGCTCGCCGCGGGTGGTATCGCCCACGGTGTTGCGGTTCTCGCCTAGGCGCACGCCGCCTTCCTTCGAGCGCACTTCCACATGGCCTTCCCAGGCCGCGCCGCGCGGGCGGATCTGCGCGTCCAGGCTGACGTCGCCGCGCAGGTAGATGCGGCGGCCGGACTGCGGCGGCAGCCACGGCTGCACCAGCGCCAGCGGCAGCGCGTCACTGCGCACCACCAGGCCTTCGCGCGGCCAGTTGGCCTGTGCGCACAGCGCACCGCTGCTGGCGGCGGCCAGGCAGGCTTCGGACAGGGTGTAGGTGCTGCCGTTGATCGCGAACGCCGCCGGTGCACGCAGCGACCACGCATCACCCTTCACCGGTGCGATGCGCAGCGAGGCCAGCTCGCCACGCCACTGCGCCCCCTGCTGGCGCACGCTGCCCTGCAGCTCGATCGCGCCCATCTCATTGCGGGTCTGCGCAGCCAGGCGCAGGTTGGACACACTGCCCTGCGCATCCACGTTCAAGCGCTCCAGCAGCATGCCGGCGTTGACCTGCTGGCCCTGCACCGCCAGCGTGCCGCTGTCGCCGCGCCACGGCAGGTGGCCCTTGATGCTCACGCTCTCGGCGCCGTAGCCCTCCCAGTTGAGGTTATTGCCGACCAGGTCGGCGGTGATGTCCGGCGCATCGCGCGGCCCCTTCACCTGCACCTGGCCGCGCAGGCCGCCGTCGGCGCCCGGCAGCAGGTCACTCAGCTGCAGCGGTTCGAAACGTGCATCGATGTCGAGGCGGTCGCCGACCTTGCCCGACGCGGTCACCCGGCTGCTGCCCAGCGACAGCTTCAGGTCACCCTGGCCCTGCGCGCCCTGCAGCGCGAACTTGCCCTGTGCATCAAGGTTGCGCTGGCGCAGGATGCCCTTCAGCGACGGCAGGTCGACGGTGGCTTCCAGCGTGCCGGCCGTGCCCGGTGCGGCATTGGCCGGCGGCGGCAGCTGACGGCCCTTGGAGGCCAGGTTGCCCGACAGGCGGCCGTTCCAGCCCGGCACGAAATAGCCGGGGTCGAAGTCCTTCAGCGTGGCCTTGGCGTCCCAGTCCAGCTGCGGCGCCCAGGCCACCTGGCCTTCCACCTGCAGCTGCCCACCCGGCGTCTGCGCCTGCAGCTGGTGGATCGACGCGGCCTGGTCATTGCCGCGTACGTCGAACTGCAGCTGCGCCTTCTGCGCCTCGCGTTCGATCTCGGCACGGCCGATCGCCGCCCACGCCTTCAAGGTACCGGCCAGGCCGAAGCGCGCTTCCTTCAGGGTGACCGGCACCGGTGCGCTGCCAGCCGTGTTCGGGTCGGGTGCCGGCACGTAGGTCAGATCGCGTGCGACCACCGAGAAATTGAGTTTCTGCTGGTCTTCCTGGCTGAAGTCGGCGGTGCCTTCCAGCCGCGCTTCGCCACCGAGGCCCTTCACCAGCAGCGGTGAGACCTTCAGCACCTGGTCCTGCAGCGACACCACCGACGGTGCCAGTTCCAGCTCCTGGTCGCCCTGCTTCACCCTGCCGCGCAGATTGGCATTGCCGCCCTTGCCGGCGGCGGTGAAGTCCAGCGACAACGGCGCAATCGCCGAGCTCGCCAATGCTGGCGACAACAGCGCCAGATCCAGCTCGTCGCTGCGGATGCTGGCGCTCCAGCTCGGGTCGGTGCGGCCATCGAACACCAGCATCGCGTGCAGCGGCTTCGGCGCGCGCCCGGCTACGGCCACTTCCATGTGCGACAGGTCACCGCGTGCCACCAGCCCCACCGTCGCTGCGGTACGCCCACGCGGGGCCGGCAACACTGCGGTGACGGTCACGTCGGTGTCGTAGTCCTTGGCCGGGATGTAGCGGCCCTGGGCGGTGAAATTGCCCATGTCGCTGTCCACCACCAGTTTGTGCGCCTGGAACTCGCCATTGGCGATCTCGATGCCACCACGCACACGGCTGATGTCGATCACCGGCTCGTTGGCCTGGCTGATGCGGAAGCCGTCGATGGCAATGGCATCGGCCTGGATCGCCAGCGGCATTTCGATCTGCGGCAGCGAATCGGGCCACGACGGCAGCTTGAACGGCTCGTCACTCTTGGCCAGGTTCAGCGTGGCGTTGGTCAGCTCCAGCTTGTCCAGCAGCAGCTTGCGGCCCAGCAGCGGGCGCAGGTCCGGCTCCAGGTGCGCGCGCTCGGCGTGGAAATGGATGTCGTCGTAGCGGAAGTCGACGTTGTACAGGGTCAGCGGACCGGCTACCGGGCCTTCCACCTTGTCCCAGGTGAAGCTGGCGCCCACCGGCAGCCGCGCCACCACCTGGGCCAGCAGCACATCGCGGCCGGCCACGGTCTGCAGCAGCCAGTACACCGCCAGCAGGGCCAGCAGCACCACGCCGATCACGCCGACGCCGGACCACGCCCAGAAGCGGCGGCGTCGGTAGAAGCGCACGCGCGGCGGCGGCGTGTTCGGGGTGGGTGCGGGCGTGCTCACAGGTCCGCTCCGATGTTGAGGTAAAGCTGGAACTGCGAATCCGGGTTGTTCAGGCCATGCGCGATATCCACGCGCACCGGGCCCACCGGCGATTTCCAGCGCACGCCGAAGCCGACGCCGGTGTGCAGATCAATGGTGTTGTCGAATGCGCTGCCGGTATCGACGAACACCGCCGCGCCCCACGGGCCGCCATTGAAGTAGTGCTCGTACTCGGCCGAGCCGATCACCAGGTTCTTGGCGCCCAGCGCGTATTTGTCGGGTTTGGGTGTGCGCGGGCCGACTTCGCGGTAGGCGTAACCGCGGATGCTGCGGTCACCGCCCGCGAAGTAGCGCAGGCTCGGCGGCATCGCCACCAGATCGCTGGTCCAGGTGGTACCCCCCTCACCGCGCAGGATCAGGCGGTTGCTTTCACCCACCGGGATGTACCAGCGCAGCACGGCGTTGGCCTGCACGAAGCTGGTGTCCGAGCCGGCACCTTCAACGCCGGCGCGCATTGTCGCAGTACCGCTGATGCCCTTGCGCGGGAACATCTCGTCGTCGACGTTGACGTAGTCGGCAACCATCTGCGGGTACACCAGCGTCGAGGTGTTGTAGACGGCATCGGTGAATTCAGTGCCGGAGGCATAGCGCCAACGCTCGCGCAGTGCGTTGATCGAGGCGATCGCGGTCCAGTGTTCGTTGATCTCGCCGCTGCGGCTGGCGATCAGCTTGAAGTTGCGCAGGTCGATGTAATCGGTCTGCTCGTCATACGCACTGGCGGCGAAGGTGTACCAGCCGTCAAGCCAGTTGAAGGCGGGGATGCGGTAACTGGTCACCAGACTCTTGCGCTTCTGCGCATAGTCCAGCTGCGTGTTCATCTTGTGGCCGCGGTTGTTCAGGAAGCGCCGCTCGATGCCACCGCGTACACCCGGGCCGCTCTCGCTGCCGTAGCTCAGGCCGGCGGTATAGATGGTGCGCTTGGCGCGCGTCAGCTTCACGTCCACCGGCACTTCGCCGTTCTCGTCGGCCTGGTCCGGGCGCGGCTGGATGTCGATCACGCTGAAGTAGTCCAGCTTGGTCAGCGACTCGCGCAGCCGGTCCAGCTTGCCCTCGTGGTAGTAGCTGCCCTGGTCCCAGTAGACCAGTGGATCGAACAGCTTGTCGACGAAGTAGTCCTGCTGGAAGCGCACCGGGCCCATGTTGTAGCGGCGGCCGCTGTCCCAGGTCAGGTCGATGTCGGCGGCGTTGTCGGCGCGGGTGATCTGCACCTGGCGCTGGGTGTAGTCGGCGTCGAAGTAGCCGCGCTCGGCCAGGCGCCGGGTGATGGTGATCTTGCTGGCTTCGTACTGGGTGTGCTCGAAGCGCTGGCCCTTGCGCGGCTTGAAGGCGGCCAGGTCATCCTGCAGGTACTGGTCGTACATCGCCGGGCCGGTGATGTCGATGTGCTCGCGGCGCACGGTCACCGGGGTGCCCTTGTCGACATGGATCAGCACGCGCACGTGTTCGTCCTCGCGCGGTGCCTCGACCTTGATCACCGGGTTGTAGTACCCGAACGGTTCCAGTGCCTGGCGGGTCTGCCGCTCGGCCTGTGACAGCAGGTATTCCAGGCGCGATTCGCCCTGTTCCTTGCCGATCGTGTCGTACAGCGACAGCGATTCCTGGATGTTCTCGATGATTGCGGCGTCGTCGCCCTTGTCCAATCCCTTGATGTCCACCTTGTCGATGGTGCCGCGCGCGTGGACCACGGAAGTGGCGGCCAACGACAGGACCATCAGCGGCAGGGCGTATTTCTTTGGCTGCATGCGGGACAGCATACCGACCGAAGGTGACGATGCGAAATGCATCACGTCATTCGGGATCGGTTGTTAAGTGGCGGTCAAAATACGCACCTTTGTGGCGATCATCGTGAATGCAGGCGAGGATGCCGGCATCGTGCGCGATGCCGGCAATGACCCCGATGGACATCCACCGGCGATGCGGTGCGCGGGGTAATGCCGGCCAGCGGCCGGCACTACCGATACGGGCATCAGCTCGACAGATGCTCGATCGCCGCGACCTTGCCCAGGCGCTCGCCCAGCATCGTCAGCAGCGCCAGGCGGTTGCCACGCAGCGCCAGATCGTCCGCATTGACCATCACCCCGTCGAAGAACGCGTCGACCTGCGGGCGCAGGCGCGCCAGGCGTGCCAGCACGGCCACGTAGTCCTTCTGGTGCAGGCTGGCGCCGGTGTCGTCGATGGCGGCGGTGACCGCTTCGGCCAGCGCGCGCTCGGCGTCTTCCTGCAGCAGCGCCGGGTCGATCTGCGCCGGAATGTCGCCCTCGGCCTTGCGCAGGATGTTGCGGATGCGCTTGTTGGCCGCAGCCAGTGCTTCGGCTTCCGGCAGTGCGGCGAAGGTGCCGATCGCATCCAGGCGGCGGTCGAAGTCGTACAGCGAGGCCGGCTTCAGTTCGGCCACCGCGTTGAAGTGCGTGGCCGGCACGCCCTTGTCGCCGTAATAGCCCTTCAGGCGGTCGAGAATGAAGTCGTACAGCTCGCCGACATCGGCCTGCACGTTGCGCGCGGCCAGGCCGGCGTTGGCGCTGGCCAGCAGCGCGCGCAGGTCCAGCTCGAAGCCGCTTTCGATGATCGTGCGGGCCAGGCCCAGCGCATTGCGGCGCAGCGCGAACGGGTCCTTGTTGCCGGTCGGCTTCAGGCCCGCGGCGAAACCACCGGCCAGCGTGTCGACGCGTTCGGCGATGGCCAGCACCTTGCCCAGCGGCGACAGCGCGATGTCATCACCGCCGAAGCGCGGCTGGTAGGCCTCGTCGATGGCCAGCGCCACCTCGGTCGATTCGCCACCGGCCACGGCGTAGTGGCGGCCGGCGATGCCCTGCAGCTCCGGGAACTCGTTGACCATGCGCGACTGCAGGTCGTTCTTGGCCAATTCGGCAGCCCGCCTGGCCTGCACGGCATCGGCACCCACCTGGGGTGCGATCACTTCGGCCAGGGCGGCCACGCGCGCCACCTTGTCGGCCACGCTGCCCAGCTTGGCCTGGTAGGTCACCGTCTTCAGGCCGTCGCCCATCGACGCCAGGCCCTGCTTCAGGTCCTCGTCGAAGAAGAACTTGGCGTCGGCGAAGCGCGGGCGGATCACCCGCTCGTAGCCCTTGGCCACTTCGGCCACGTCCTTCGATTCGATGTTGGCGATGCCGATGAACTTCTCGGTCAGCGTGCCTGCGGCATCCAGCACCGGGAAGAACTTCTGGTTGATCTCCATCGTTTCGATCAGCGCTTCCTGCGGCACTGCCAGGAACGCACGTTCGAAGCTGCACAGCACCGCCGACGGCCACTCGACCAGGTTCACCACCTGCTCCAGGTTGTCGTCGGTGATGCGGGCGCTGCCACCGGCCCTGGCCGCGGCGGCCTCGACCTCGGCGACGATGCGCGCACGGCGCTCGTGCGGGTCGACCAGCACGAAGGCGGCGCGCAGGGCTTCAACATAGTCCTGCGGCTGGGCCAGCGACACGGGCTGGTCGTGGTGGAAGCGATGGCCACGGCTGACACGGCCGGCCTCCAGGCCGAACAGTTCGGCCTCCACCACCTCGGTACCGTGCAGCAGCACCAGCCAGTGCGCCGGGCGGGCAAAGCCCCAGGTGTGGTCGCCCCAGCGCATCGGCTTGGGAATCGGCATCGCTGCAATCGCCTCGCGCAGGATCTCCGGCAGCAGGCTGGCGGTGCGTGCGCCCGGGGTCACCGCGCGGTGCACGAAGCGCTCACCCTTGTTGTCGGTGGTCTTCTCCAGCGCGGTCCAGTCGATCCCGGCCTTGGCGGCGAAGCCCTGCAACGCCTTGGTCGGCTGGCCTTCGGCGTCCAGTGCGATGTTCAGGTACGGGCCCAGCACTTCGCTGTGCTGTTCCGGCTGTTCCAGGCCCACGCCCGGCAGCAGCACGGCCAGGCGGCGCGGGGTCGACAGCGGGCGTGCATCACCCAGTTCCAGCGCGACGCCGCGCGTGCGCAGGCCTTCGACAACACCGTCGAAGAACGCCTGGGCCAGGCCCGGCAGCGCCTTGACCGGCAGCTCCTCGGTGCCCAGTTCGATCAGCAGGGGGGACAGTTGGCTCATCGGTTCGATCCTGTGGTGGGGGCGCAGCGCGCGACGCGTCCGGCGCCCCGGGTAGTTGATGAAAAGCGGGTGGGTGCCGACGGCCCGTCAGGCCTTCTTCGCGCCCGGGAAGCCCAGCTTCTCGCGCTGCTCGTAGTACGCCTTGGCCACCGCCTGGGCCAGCGCGCGCACGCGCAGGATGTAGCGCTGGCGCTCGGTCACGCTGATCGCGCGGCGTGCATCGAGCAGGTTGAAGGTGTGGCTGGCCTTCATCACCTGCTCGTAGGCCGGCAGCGGCAGGCCCACCTCGACCAGCTTCTGCGCTTCACGCTCGCAGGCATCGAAGCGGTGGAACATTTCGTCCACGTCGGCGTATTCGAAGTTGTAGGTGCTCTGCTCGACTTCGTTCTGGTGGTAGACGTCGCCATAGGTCACCGGTTGCCCGTCCGGGCCGTAGGTCCAGACCAGGTCGTAGACGTTGTCGCAGTTCTGCAGGTACATGCACAGGCGTTCGAGACCGTAGGTGATCTCGCCCAGCACCGGGCGGCACTCCAGGCCACCGGCCTGCTGGAAGTAGGTGAACTGGGTCACTTCCATGCCGTTGAGCCAGACTTCCCAGCCCAGGCCCCAGGCGCCCAGCGTCGGCGATTCCCAGTTGTCCTCGACGAAACGCAGGTCGTGCACCAGCGGGTCGATGCCCAGCGCCTTCAGCGAATCCAGGTACAGCTGCTGGATGTTGTCCGGCGCCGGCTTCATCGCCACCTGGTACTGGTAGTAGCGCTGCAGGCGGTTCGGGTTCTCGCCGTAGCGGCCATCGGTCGGGCGGCGCGAGGGCTGCACGTAGGCCGCGTTCCAGCGTTCCGGACCGATCGCACGCAGGAAGGTGGCCGGGTGGAAGGTACCGGCGCCCACCTCCAGGTCGAGCGGCTGGATGAGCACGCAGCCCTGCTGGGCCCAGAACTGGTTCAGGGTCTGGATCAGGCCCTGGAAGGTGATCGGAACGGTCGGGGTCGCGGACATGCGTACGAGTCTTGGCCGGCAAGGGGGTGCGTTAGTATAACGGCCGACCTGCGGGGCATTCCGTACCCGGGAGGAGCAGGCAGATGGAACATCGGCTGCCGGTGGGCACGCCCGGCGAGCCAGGCGACATCCCGCTGCCGTGGGGCCGCCTGCATTTCGAACAGGTCTGCGCAGCGCTGCTGGCCGATGGCCTGGTGGCCGAGCACGACGTCGAGCGCATGCGGTTTTCCGCACAGGGCGCGCGCAACGCCAGTGAAGTGCACCCGCTGGTGTTGCTGTCCAACCTCAAGCTGGCCGCCCGCGACGGTGGCGAACTGACCCTGGAACGCCTGACCGAATGGCTGGCCCGGCGCACCGGCAGCCGCTACCTGCGCATCGATCCGACCCGGGTCGACGTCGCTGCGGTCACCGCGCTGGTCTCCCATGCCTACGCCCGCCGCCACCGCTTCCTGCCGCTGGCGGTGGATGCCGAACGGGTGCTGGTGGCCACCAGCGAGCCGCTGGTGCAGGAGTGGCGCCGCGACCTGCAGCACCTGACCCGCCGCAGCATCGAGCTGGCGGTGGTCAATCCGCTCGACCTGCACCGCTACACCATGGAGTTCTACGGGGTGACCCGCTCGGTGCGTGGCGCGCGCGGCGATGTCCGCGGCGAAGCCAGCACCACCCTGCCCAGCTTCGAGCAGCTGGTCGAGCTGGGCCGTACCGGCGACGTCAATGCCGACGACCAGCACATCGTGCACATCGTCGACTGGCTGCTGCAATATGCCTACGAACAGCGCGCCTCGGACATCCACCTGGAACCGCGCCGCGAGATGGGGCGCATGCGCTTCCGCATCGATGGCGTGCTGCACAAGGTCTTCGAGGTGCCCCCGGCGGTGATGACCGCCGTGGTCAGCCGCATCAAGGTGCTGGGCCGCATGGACCTGGCCGAACGCCGACGCCCGCAGGACGGCCGCATCAAGACCCGCTCGCCGGGCGGCCGCGAGGTCGAGATGCGCCTGTCGACCATGCCCACCGCCTTCGGCGAAAAGTGCGTGATGCGCATCTTCGACCCGGATGCCGCCTTCAAGAGCATCGACCAGCTGGGTTTCAGTCCGCAGGAGGCCGCCGGCTGGAATGCACTGGTCGAACGCCCGCACGGCATCGTGCTGGTCACCGGCCCGACCGGCTCAGGCAAGACCACCACCCTGTATTCCACGCTGAAGCGGCTGGCCACGCCGGACGTGAACGTGTGCACCGTGGAGGACCCGATCGAGATGATCGCGCCCGAGTTCAACCAGATGCAGGTGCAGGCCAACATCGACCTGGACTTCGCCAGCGGCGTGCGCACCCTGCTGCGGCAGGACCCGGACATCATCATGATCGGCGAGATCCGCGATCTGGAAACCGCGCAGATGGCGGTGCAGGCCTCGCTGACCGGCCATCTGGTGCTGTCCACGCTGCATACCAACGACGCGCCGTCGGCGGTCACCCGCCTGCTCGACCTGGGCGTGCCGCACTACCTGCTGGCCAGCACCCTCAACGGCATCCTCGCCCAGCGCCTGGTGCGCACCCTGTGCCCGCACTGCAAGCAGCCGCACACCCTTGGTGCTGCCGACTGGGCGGTGCTGGCTGATAGCCAAGCTGCATATCCAGATGCCGCCACGCCCTGTCGGCCGGTTGGTTGCCTGGAGTGCCGGCGCACCGGATTCCTCGGCCGCATCGGCCTGTATGAGTTGCTGCCATTGGGCTCGCGGCTGCGTGGGCAGATCCGCGCCGACATGGATCTGGCCGGTTTCACCCGTGCCGCGCGGGCTGAAGGGCTGCGAACCCTGCGCCAGGCCGGGCTTGAAAAGGTGGCGCAGGGGCTGACTACAATCGAGGAAGTCCTGTCAGTCCTGCCGCCCCCGGATGAACCCAGCCCCGTTCCTGATCCTTGAAACCGGCCGACCGGTGCCATCGCTGCGCCGCTACGGGCGCTTCCCGCACTGGATCCGGGTGGCCGCCGGGCTGGAAGAGCACGAGACGGTGGTGGTCGATGTCGAACACGGGGATGCCCTGCCCGACCCGCATGCCTTCGCCGGCGTGCTGGTGACCGGCTCGGCCGCCTTCGTCACCGACCACGCCGAATGGAGTGAGCGCAGTGCCGCATGGCTGCGCCAGGCCGCCCACGACGACTTGCCCGTGTTCGGTATCTGCTACGGGCACCAGCTGCTGGCGCACGCGCTGGGTGGCGAGGTGGCCTACAACCCGGCCGGGCGCGAGTCGGGCACGATCGAACTGGAGCTGCAGCCGCAGGCCGCGCAGGACCCGCTGTTCCAGGGCCTGCCGCAGCACTTCGCCGCCCACGCCACCCACCTGCAGACCGTGTTGCGCGCGCCTGACGGTGCCGAAGTACTGGCACGCTCGCCGCTGGATGGCTGCCATGCCTTCCGCTGGGGGCGCCAGGCCTGGGGCGTGCAGTTCCACCCCGAGTTCGCCACCCACCACATGCGCGGCTACGTGCGTGCCCGCGCCGACTGCATCGGCCGCCATGGCGGCTGTGCCCGCAGCATCGAGCGCGCGGTCAGCGCCGCACCGCTGGCGCGCCAGCTGCTGCGCCGCTTCGTTCGCCAGGCGCGGCTGTCTTCAGCCCAGCCGGCGGCAAAACAGGGATAATCGGCGGCACGGGCAAGCGCCCGGCCCCCTCCTGTCCTTCCCGGATGTCCATGAAAGAGATTCGCAAGCTGCCGGCCTCGGCGGGCGCCCAGTGGTTGCTGGATACGTTCTCGCTGTATCGGCGTGCGCCGCTGCAGCTGGCCCGGATCGGTCTGACCTGGCTGCTGGTGAGCTGGGTGGTCACCCTTTTGTCGACGCTGATTCCCGGCGCCGCCGGCATGGCCGTACAGCTGATGACCCTGGCCATCTCGCCGATCATGTTCGGCGGCATGCTGTACGCCGTGGGTGAGATCGACGAAGGTCGCCCGGGCCTGGCCTCGCACCTGCTGCAGCCGATCCGCGACCACCGCGTCAGCCACCTGCTGGTGCCGCTGGCGATCCAGGTGCTGGCGGTGCTGCTGCTGGGCGCGCTGCTGTTCCTGATGATCGGCCGCGAAGGCTTCACCGCCTTCAGCGAGGTCATGACCAAGATGGAAGAGATCAGCCGCAGTGGCCAGCAGATCAAGCCGGACGATGCCGCGGCGCTGGTGGCCAACCTGCCGGCCAAGCGCATCGCACTGTGGATGCTGCTGGTGTTCCTGAGCGCGGTCGCACTGTCGCTGGCAATGTTCACCCAGCCGGCGCTGGTGGTGTTCGACAAGCAGAGCGGCATGCACGCGCTGCGCCTGAGCCTGCAGGGCTGCATCGAGAACATCGGCGCAATGATCGTGTTCGCCGTGCTCGGCCTGATCGCCGCGTTCTGCATCTACATCCTGTTCGTGATCGTGATCCAGATCGCGATGCTGATCGGCGGCCCGCTGGCCGCCGCCTTCATCGCCCAGCTGGTGCTGACCACGGTGCTGATGCCGCTGTATGTCGGCGCGGTCTACGCCGCGTGGAAGCAGATGTTCGTGCACCGTGGCAGCCGCGCCGCACCGCCGATCCCGACCACGCCGACCTCGAGCGACATCTTCCACGCCTGATGAAAAAAGGGGACGGAGGGGATTAAGTCGTTAGCTGCACACACTGGGCATAAACGACTTAATCCCCTCCGTCCCCTTTTTTCTTTCAGGCGGCGGGCTTCTTGACTGCCGACGACGGCACCAGCCAGCGTGCGGCGTGGATGCCCAGCTCATAGAGCAGGCACATCGGGATCGCCAGCATCAGCTGTGAAACCACGTCCGGCGGGGTCAGCACCGCCGCCAGCACGAAGATGCCGACGATCGCGTAGCCGCGGCCTTCCTTGAACTGCTGCGGCGTCACCCAGCCCAGCAGCACCAGGATCACCATCGCCACCGGCAGTTCGAAGCTGCCGCCGAAGGCGAAGAAGATCGCCAGCACGAAATCCAGGTAGGCATTTGCATCCGGGGTGATCGCAATCACGTCCGGGCTGAAGGTGGTGAGGAAGTGGAACACCGCCGGCAGCACCAGGAAGTAGGCAAAGGCACAGCCGGTGTAGAACAGCAGCACCGAGGACACCAGCAGCGGCACCGCCAGGCGCTTCTCGCGCGCATACAGGCCAGGCGCGACGAAGGCCCACAGCTGGTACAGCAGCCACGGCACCGCCACGAACAGGGCAACGAAGAAGGTCAGCTTCAACGGCGCGAAGAAGGCGCCGGCCGGATTGGTGGCAATCATCGTCTGCCCGTTCGGCAGCTGCGAGACCAGCGGCTCGGCCAACGCGTTGTACAGCTTCTGGGTGAACGGCAGCAGCGCCAGCAGCACCACGCCCAGGCCCAGCAATGCGCGCACCAGGCGGCCGCGCAGTTCCACCAGATGTTCGACCAGCGAGCTCTCGCCGAAATCCTGTTCACTCATGGCTGGCGCTCCGTGCGCGGCGGCGGCGGCGCACCGGCTTCAGGGGGTGTCGCCGGCGTCGGCTCGGGAGCGACGCCCTCCTGTACCGGTGCATCGGCACGGGTCAGGCCGCTCATATGCGGCGGCAGATCCGCAGGCGCCGGTGCGCGTACCTCCTGCGCCAGCGTATCGCCCTGCTGCTGCGCCTCCTGCGCTTCGCGACGGATCGCTTCGCCGCTGGCACGCAGCTGGTTCTCGGTGTCCTGCATGCCCTGGCGAACGTCCTGCATCTGCCGCTTGATCTCCTCGGCCTGCAGTTCGCGCTCCAGTTCCTGTTTCACCGAATCCCATTGATTGCGGGCGCGACGCACCCACAGGCCGGCAAAGCGGGCCGCCTTGGGCAGGCGCTCGGGACCGAGCACCACCAGGGCGACCACGGCGATCACCAGCAGTTCGCTGAAGCCGATATCAAACACCGCGACCGCTCCGGATCAGCGAGGGGTGCGGTCGTGCTCGTCCTGCGCGGTGCGCGAGGCGTCCTGGCTGCGCGACTCGTCGCCCAGCTGCGCGTTCGGCTTGTCGTCGTCGCGCATGCCCTTCTTGAATTCCTTGACCGCCGAACCGAGGTCCTTGGCGCCACTGGTCAGGCGCTTGGTGCCGAACACCAGCAGGACGATGGCCAGCACGACCAACCAATGCCAGATGCTGAAACTGCCCATAAAGACGCTCGTTACGTTAGTGATCAGGCTGTCGAGCATAGCGCACCGGCTGTTAGCCGGCGCGCGTGACGAAAGTCAGTTTCCGCCCAGCGTTTCCGTGCGGATTTCGCCGTCGTTGACCGGCTGGAAGCCCTGCTGCTGCGGCGGCGGGTTCTGCGGAACGTTCTGCAGCGGCGCGGTGGTGGCTTCGGCCGGGGCCGCCGGTGCTGCCTGAACAGGCGCAGGCACAGGGGCGGCAGCCGGGGCCGGCGCCGGGCGCGGCGCATTGCCACCGTTGCCGTTGCGGTTGTTGCGGGCGGCGTAGGTGGCCTCTTCCAGACGATCACGGAAGGCGACCACGTCCATCGACGGCGAACCGACGGCGCGACCTTCGAAGATCATGCGCGGCGTGGTGTTGCTGCCGTAGGCGTCAAGGTTGGCGGCATCGTCGATCTGCAGCACCGCGCCATCCAGCGCAACACCGGCGAACAGGCCGCGCGCGCGCGACCACGACCAGATCTCGGCCTTCAGCTGGCCGTCGGTGGCGGCGGCGGCATTGCGGCCGACCGGACCGGCGGCAACGCCGGCATCGGCGCCAAGCGTGAACTTGCCATTGACCAGGTTGTCCAGGCTGCGGTCGTTGCGGAACACCAGCACTACGTCGGAAGACTGGACGCCGGCCTGGAAGCCGATGCTGCCACCGGTCAGCTTGACGAATACCGGGCTGGACCAGGCGCCATTGGGCATGCGCACCGACATCAGCCCGTGGCCGCGACGACCGCCAATGACCAGGCCGGCCTTGATCGTGTCGGGAATGACGATGACCGCGCGGCCTTCGTCGAGCAACTTGTCCGGAATTCCCTGTTCAGGGATTTCCTGGATCTCCGCCAGCACGCGCACGGCATTGCGGGCGCGCTGGTCTTCCTGCGGTCCGGCCATGGCCTGGCTGGACAGCAGGCTGGCGGCGATCAGCAGGGCTTGGATCGGGCGACGCATGGCAGGCTCCAGAAGTCAGTCCATAGGAAGATATAGCAAGTGACTGAAATTAGTAGTGTTGTCATGAATCGCCAATGAGCGCTCCCCGCTCACATAGATGCCCGCTATGCCTGCAATCCGAACCCTGCATCCCGGTGCGACACCGGATCGGCGACAATGCACCCCATGCTCGACGCACCCGATACCGCCGTGCTGGCGGTCAACCTAGGCACGCCCGATACGCCGACGGCCCCCGCCGTACGCCGTTATCTGGCCGAATTCCTGTCCGACCGCCGCGTGGTCGCGATCCCGCCACTGCTGTGGCAGCCGCTGCTGCGCGGACTGATCCTGCCGCTGCGCAGCAGCCGTTCGGCGGCCAAGTACGCCCAGGTCTGGCTGCCGGATGGCTCACCGCTGATGGTCCATACCCGGCAGCTGGCGCAGGCGATGCAGGCCCTGCTGCCAACCCTGAAAGTGCGCCACGCAATGCGCTATGGCGAACCGGCCCTGGCCCACGAGCTCGACCGCCTCGCCGCCGAAGGCGCACGCCGCATCGTGGTGCTGCCGCTGTACCCGCAGTACTCCACCACCACCACCGCCTCGGTCGAGGACCGCGTCGACGCCTGGCAGCGGCGCAACCCGGGCGTGACCGTCAGTCTGGTACGCGACTACTCGGTCGACCCGGGCTGGGTCGAGGCCGTTGCCGGCTCGATCCGCCGCTACTGGGAACAGCACGGCCGCAGCCAGAAACTGATGTTCTCCTTCCACGGCATCCCGCAGCGCCTGGCCGACGCGGGTGATCCGTATCCGCAGCGCTGCGAGGCCAGCGCGCAGGCCATCGCCAACGCGCTGGGCCTGGGCAAGGACGACTGGCAGATGGGTTACCAGTCGCGCTTCGGCCGCGAGCGCTGGCTGCAGCCTTACGCTGAGCCGAGCCTGTGGGCGTTGGCCGAATCCGGTGTGAAGCAGATCGACGTGGTCTGCCCCGGCTTCGCCACCGATTGCCTGGAAACGCTGGAAGAAGTCGCGATGGGCTTCACCGAAACGCTGGCCGAACGTGGCGCGACGATGCGCTACATCCCCTGCCTCAATGCCGAACCGGAACACGCGCGCGCCCTGGCACGACTGGCCGTGGCCTCGCTGGCATGAGTCTGCAACCCTTTGAACTCGAGGTGGGCGGCACCCGCGTCGCCGGCCTGCGCAACAGCGGCGACGGCCCGCGCGTGCTGGCCCTGCATGGCTGGCTCGACAATGCCGCCAGCTTCGTGCCGCTGGCGCCGCACCTGGCGTCGCTGCAGCTGGTGGCGATCGACCTGCCCGGCCATGGCCACAGCGCGCACCTGCCGGCCGGTGCCAGCTACACCACGGCGGCCGCGATCTGCCACGTGCTTGATGTGGCCGACGCCCTGGGCTGGGACCGCTTCAGCCTGCTCGGCCATTCGATGGGCGCCGGCATCGCCAGCCTCACCGCCTCGGTCAGCGACCGCGTCGAGCGCCTGGTGGCGATCGAAGCTCTCGGCGGCCTGCGCGGCCCCGAAGAAGAGACCGCCCATCGCCTGCGCGAGCATGTGAGCGCCACCCGTGCGTTGGCGCGCAAGCAGCTGCGCGTGTTCCCCGACCTGGCCGCGCCGATCCGCGCACGGATGATGACCAACCAGCTCAGCGAACCGTGCGCACGACTGCTGGTCGAGCGCGGCGTGGAACCGGTCGAAGGCGGGTATCGCTGGTGCAGCGATCCGCGCCTGATGCTGCCCACCGCGATCCGCCTCAGCGAGGGCCAGATCGACAACCTGCTGCAGGCCATCGCCTGCCCGACACAGGTGATCTATGCCACGCCGGCGCAGTCGTATTATCCCGAGCCGATGCGCAGCGATCGCCTGCAGCACCTGCGGGATGGCCGGCTGGCAGTATTTCCCGGCAACCATCACCTGCACATGGAAGATCCGGAACAGATCGCAGGCGTGATCCTGCACTTCTTCAGCAACGACAACGCCGGCTGAGCGCAGGCGTCCGCGCGCTTCACTCCGCGCGTTTGCGGCCGATACATCAGTTGTGGGCCCCTGCGCCCGCTGCACGCGGGCCCGGTCGGTCCTGCGGCATGTGTCTGGTTCTGCAAGGAAGTCCGCATGCCCGCTCTGCTGCACCGTCACCCACAGGATGTGGCCGCGGTGTCCCGTCTCCGCGTCGCTGATCGCGCCGCATCCCTCGAATTCCCGGCACCCGCCCTCGTCACGCCCTGCTGCGTGCGTTGCGGCGTGCTCGTTGTCGTCTGCTGACCCAGGAGCCTCCGATGTCCATTGCATCCGCCCGTCCCCCCGATACCGCCCGCCTGTCGCACCTGCAACAGCTCGCCCGCGGTGCTGACCGCCGCCTGCTGACCGGCAGCGCGGCACTGGCCGTGACCGGGCTGGTGCTGGCCCTGCGCGGTCCGCACGGTGTGGCCGCCGCGTTGGCCGCGGGCGCTGTGCTGCCCGCCTTGTGGCTGGCCGGTCCGCTGGCAGGCCGCGGCATCGCCCGCAACGCCCTGGCAATCCTGGTGGCGCTGCAGCTGGCCCTGTTGTCCGCGATCACCGGCCTGTCGCCGGCGTTGCCGTTCGCCCTGCTGCTGGGCGTGCTGCTGGGCCATCGCGATCGTCTGCCGGTGTGGCTGGCCGGTAGCATCGGCACGCTTGCACTGCTGGCCCCGCTGCCGGCCGGTGCTGCGGTGGGGCCGGCGCTGCTGCAGGCCGCGATGCTGGCCGGCCTGACCCTGTTCCTTGGCCAGGTCGCACTGCGGCTCCGCCAGCAGACCGAAGCACTTGGCCACGGTCCCCGCCGGCTGGCCGCGCTGGCGCGCGACATCGCCACCGGCGCCGATCTTGGTGCACATGCTGACACCACCGCCTACGCACCAGGTTCGCTGGCCCATGCGCTGGCCGACACCGCACGCCATGTGCAGGCCCAGCGTGGACGCGAAGCGGAGGCACACGCCGAGAACGCGCAGATCCGCCAGGCCCTCGATGCCTCGCGCACCGCGATGATGATTGCCGACAACGATCACGTGATCCGCTACGTGAACCGCTCGGTGGTGGCCCTGCTGCGCAACCAGCAGGCAACGTTGCGCCAGGCCTTCCCCGATTTCGATGCCGAGCGCCTGGTCGGTAGCAGCATTCATCGCTTCCACGCCAACCCGGACCGGATCCGCGCCATCCTCAATGGCCTGCAGGTCAGCCACAACGGCAAGGTACAGATCGGCCCGGTGCACTTCGCACAGGTGGTTACTCCAGTCTTCGACGCACAGGGCCTGCGCCTGGGCTTCGCCGTGGAGTGGCATGACCGTACCCATGAGCTCGCCTTGGAGGACGCCGTCGCCGGCATCGTCGCGGCCGCCGCCGCCGGCGACCTCGACCAGCGCCTGCAGGCAACCGAAGGTGCCAGCTTCCTCGATGGCCTCACCGGTGGCATCAACCAGCTGCTGGATACGTTGGGCAGTACGGTTGACGAGGTGCGGCAGATGCTCTCGGCGCTGGCCAGCGGCGATCTCGATCGACGCATGCATGGCGAGTATCACGGCGCCTTTGCCGCGATCCAGCGCGATGCCAACGCCACCGCCGGCCAGCTGGCGCGCATGGTGGGCCGTATCCAGCAGTGCGCGTCCTCGATCAGCACCGCTGCCAGCGAAATCGCTGCGGGCAATGGCGCGCTGTCCGAGCGCAGCGAGCGCCAGGCAGCGCACCTGCAGGAAACCGCCGCTTCGATGGAAGAGCTGACTGCCACCGTGCGCCAGAACGCTGCCCATGCGCGCGAGGCGAGCCAGCTGGCGATCACCACCCAGAGCGCCGCCAGCGACGGCAACGTCGCCATGCAGCGGGTCGTCGACACCATGCAGGCGATCGAGGGAGCCTCGAAGCGGATCGGCGACATCACTGGCGTGATCGATGGCATCGCCTTCCAGACCAATATCCTCGCGCTCAACGCGGCAGTGGAGGCCGCCCGTGCCGGCGAGCAGGGCCGTGGCTTCGCGGTGGTGGCCAGCGAGGTGCGCGTGCTGGCGCAGCGCTCCGCCGCCGCCGCACAGGAAATCAAGAAACTGATCGATGAGGCGGGTCGCCAGGTGGGCGAAGGTGCCCAGCTGGTGGCCGATGCGGGCCAGCGGATGCAGGGCATTGTCGGGGGCGTTGAGAATGTCAGCCACCTGATGCACGAGATCTCGGCGGCCTCGCAGGAGCAGTCGGTCGGCATCGAGCAGATCAACCAGACCGTGGTGCAGATGGACCAGGCGACGCAGCAGAATGCCGCGCTTGTGGAGGAAGCCACCGCGGCCGCACGCGAGCTGCAATCGCAGGCGGGTACGCTTACCGAGGCGGTATCGGTGTTCCGCCAGCAGGAACCGCACGAGGTCTCGCGGGCCGCCTGATCCGGGCCTGCAGTTCCATCCCGGTCAAGACGGCGCCCGCAGGGCGCCGCTTTTTTTTTTTTTGCCTGCTTTTGCGTGATGGGTCAGGAAAGTCCGCTTCCGGACCTGCCGTGAGGAGCGACCAACCCTGGCTGGCGCCGCATCCACACACGGCGTGGATCTACTGTGCGCCCGCATGCCCTCGGTAGTCGCCAACCCTGGTTGGCGCTGGGGCTGCCCGCGGAGAATATCCACGCATGGCGTGCATCTACCGGCCGGTGTGCAGCTATGGCGGTGCCGGCCGGCGGCCGGCACTACCCGCATGTTCTGCGCACAAAGAAAAACCCCGCTGCGCAAGCAGCGGGGTTTTGGGTATAAACCCTGGCGATGACCTACTCTCGCATGGCTTGAGCCACACTACCATCGGCGCAGCTGCGTTTCACTTCCGAGTTCGGGATGGGATCGGGTGGTTCCACAGCGCTAATTTCACCAGGGAGGCTTT